>JAJYNV010000273.1 GCA_021786135.1 Bacillota bacterium | reverse complement strand
GGATGGAACGGGAAGCGAACGTATTTGCG
This sequence comes from Bacillota bacterium, assembly GCA_021786135.1. GTDB lineage: Bacteria > Bacillota > Sulfobacillia > JAJZYS01 > JAJYTV01 > JAJZQO01. The sequence continues at coordinate 9,734 of JAJYNV010000273.1, read as the reverse complement.
GAGGAACTTCTGATCCCCTGGGATTTCGTCGAGGGGCAATCGTTTCGCTATCTGCGAGACTGTGCGGAGCACATGGAAGTCTCGGAAGAGGCATGTGCATGGCGTCTGCTGCAAGTTCGCAAAATGCACAAGAGCGACGGCGCGGCCAAATTGGGATTGTCAGATAAACACTACCAAGACCTGATGGCCGAATGTTTCGTGGTAACTCACGATGGCGATTTACCCGAGTGGGAGCTTGCTGAAGAAGGCGAGGCAGCTGCATCGGTCGAACCGAACGACGATGAAGAGCCCACGCCGTACCCTGTGAACGACGAGGAGGCTGTTCCGGAGGACGAGAAGAAGCTACTCCCCTCCCGCGCTCGACTGATGGGCTTTTAGCGACCACCGCGCAGCAGCCAGCGAATGAGCGCCGCGGCGACGTGCCGGCGCCAGGCATCCGTCGGGCCGTTCACTCGGCCCACCGTGATTGTCGGCCTGTCCGCCATACCGCACCCGCCGCCATCTTACGCAAGGAGCGACCGCAGGATGAGGGCACTCGGCGTCGTCCGTGTCTCGTCGAAGGCTCAAGCCGAAGACGACCACTACAGCCTTGGCAACCAGCGCGAACAGATCGCGGCCTACTGCGCGCACCAGGGCTGGGATCTCGTGCGCACACTTGAATACGTGCAATCTGGTGCGCGCAACCAGCGTGAGCTGCGCGAGATCCTTGAGACGTCAGGGCGTGAGGGCGCTGAGGTGGTGGTCGTCTATGAGCTGGATCGCCTCTCGCGTAACCTCATCTCGACGCTCTTGTTCATCGACGAACTGCGTCAGGCTGGCGTGCGTTTCGCGGCTGTCGCGAACGAGATCGACCTGACCACGCCGGAAGGGGAACTGCAGCTTCACCTGCTCTCGGCGTTCGCTCACTATTTCCGACAGCAGCTCGGACGCAAGGTTCGTAGCAACCAGGCCCTCCGCGTGCGTGAGGGCAAGGTCTTCGGCCGCGTCAAGTACGGCTACCGCATGGGCGACGACGGCCGACTCGTCGTCGACGAGGAGCAGGCACGGCACGTCCGCGAGGCGTACCGCTGGTACCTTGACGAGTCAGTAGGGATGCGAGAGATCGCGCGCCGCCTGAACGCCATGGGAGCACGTACCAAGACCGGCGCGCAGTGGGGCGTTTCGTCGGTGCGTCTCCTGTTCGAGGACGTGGAGACCTACCGCGGCGCCGTCACCTACGGGAAGTGGCGCAAGGTGAAAGGCCCTGGCGCCTACCCCCGGATCATTCGCAACGATGGCGACTACCTCACGGTGGAGGACGCCCACCCGCGCATCCTGGACGACGAGACGATCGAGAGGGCGCAGCGCCAGCGCCGGTCTCGCGCCGGAATGCGTGGTCAAGCCGCCGGCAGCCCGCATCTGCTCTCAGGCGTTCTCATCTGCGGCCACTGCGGCTCACGAATGGTCTACTCGCGGTCGAGCGACGGGAAGGGTGGCTCGTGGGCCTACTACGTCTGCGGCGCCTACGCCCGGCGCGGCACCTGCCAGCGCAACGCGGTGCGCGCAGAGACGGCGGAGCGCGTCGTCCTGGACGACCTACTCGCCGGCGCAGAGGAGTCGACCAGCGAACTCGCGATCCGGCGCGAGGTCGAGCGCTCGTCCAGGCGCGCGGACGCGGTAAGACAGGAAATAGCGGCGCTGGAGCGACGTCTCTCAGAGGCACCGGAGGCCGCGCGGCGCGCGCGACTGGCATTGGTCGAGGGAGACTTCACAGTTGACGAGTACCGCGCGACGATGGCTGACGCATCAGCGCAGCATGAGATGTGGCGGCAGCGTATCCAGGCGTTGCGTACGGAGATCTCAGACAAGCCAGACGTGCAGACTGCGCGCTCAGAGCTTCGCGATCGTATCGCCAGACTGGACGTTGGGGCAGGGAACGAGGGCTTGCAGGTGATCATCCGCGAGTCCTACGCACGCATCATCTTCAAAGACGACGGAGACCCGCAGCTCGTGCTGCAGTACGCCGACTTCTCGTGACACCGTAAGGCACGCTCCAGAGCGACGATGTGATCATTGCTAAGCCGACCACGGGCATCTCGCACCGTTGGAAGCTCGATTCTGAGTCAGTGTCGGCGAGTTCGGCGAATGGATCGTCGCGAAGTTGGTCCGGACACCCGACGGGGAGGTGATCGGCGTGCTACCACAGGAATAACTCTCCTTCCCTCCACGCTGTCCAGCAACTCGCGATAGCCATAGACCTGGACGCCCTCGTACCCCTGCTGCACAGCTTCTTGTACCACTTCGCTAGCAAAATCTAAAGATAACGCTATAACAGTGGGCTCTCCAGTGTCCGGATGTGTGGTCGCTCGCTTAAGATCTCTGAGAAAGGCAAAGGTACGACGTTGCCTAAACCACCAAGTTGAGACCTTGAACTCACCAAATCCAACGCTCTCACGTGCGTATCCCACATCCACTGTGCGCCCGCCGCGCAGAACAGCACCATCCAAGTACGCAGCGCATCCATACGCTAGCGGCAAGCCGGGCCGCCACTTAGTGGCACTCCACCGCCGACAGAACCCCTCGAAAATGGCGCCCCGTACTGCCCCATTTGGGTTTTGTTCCTGGGCCAGCCACGCGGGCATGTTATGCAGCATCTCTTCGACCGCGGTAGCTAGCGGCAGCAGGTCCTCGAGGGAAGCGTCCGTGCCGCATTGTCTTAAGAGAGCTTGCACTGACTGTGCCCAAGCCTGTTGGTCCTTCAGCATTGTCGCCAGTGTCCGAAAGAAACGTCGATTCCATAACGCACGAACCAGGGCTATAATTGTCGGGTCGGCAAGGGCGCCTTCTTGCATAAAGTCGACCTGTCTAAACTCAACAGCCATTACATGTTGGGCTCCTCAGGATTCTGAGACTGTGGGGCAGGTATTTGAACTAGCGGCAAGACAATCGGAGGAATCCCAGCCTGCACCGTTGCGTTGCTTATCACCACCCGGAGGAAGGTGTATACAAAGTATCCGCCCTGACTCTCCACAAACTCTCGAATATGAGCGTACCCCGGCGGACAAACGAAGACCCCAACGCCGGACGCAGAGATCTCCACCTCAGGTTCATCTGATTGTGGAAACGCCACGGTCACGTCAACGGTAGACCGCGCCTCGACGTCGGAAACGACCTGGGTCGACGTATTAATGGCCACACTCAGTGGACCCTCAGTTGCCTCGAAGATCTCCGTCCGACGCAGTGACAAAGACTTTACAAATACCTCACGCAGCTGTACGGGATGCCAAGTGGGTTCCATGCGCTTCCTCCACTATAAACTCACTAGTCGGCTGGTAAATAGTCATCCCAAGGCTCGGGTAATACACCTCTGTAGCCTTGTAAAAGTACTCGGGCGTGAATACGTCTGCTGCCTCAAGGTCTGAGTGCCAGCTGTTCCGTATGGTCAGCGAGACGTTGATTTGTGCAACGGACGCGTTGTAATGGAACGTCCAGTTGGCCGCTGCGGCGGTATGATGACGAGCCACGAAATCCTCAGCGTGCGCCAACAACAATTCTTGTCTTCCCTGTGAAGTGGTTGACCCGCCTCCCATGGCGTCCAAGAACTCTAGAGTTCCAATCCATGCAGCCAGCTTTTCGATGTCGCGAAGGTCAACGTCGGCGATGACCGCTCGTGTTGCATCGAAGGAGATCTTGCGCAAACCAAACTTCGCAATGAACGCAGCAAGGGCGCTGTTGGCGATGCGTCGATTTACCTGGGCGTCTGCACCGTCAGTGGCCCTCAGTTCAGCTACATCACTCTTCGTAAGGTACGCGGACTCCAACAGGCCTACTGTCCGGCCGTATCGAGCCAATCTTGCGTGTCGCTTTGCTTCCTCCGCGAGATACTCATTCAGATTCAAGACGCACCCCCGACACAACATGTCCCGATCTCGTTATCCGCGTCGCTCCATCAGCGCAAAGCTGAAAACGACAACGTCACTTCGCCCTCGGCGCTTCCGGCTCCTGCTAGTGTGGGCGACGACGCTACCGTGTACGCGCCTCTACCTTGGATAATACCTCAACGGCAAGTGAGAACAGGGTTACAACGCACTTTTCGGGCAGACAAGCGATGACTCTCTCCTACGCTGATGACCGATCTGTCGGCGAACCCGCGCGGCGCGGCTGTGCGCTGACGCTTTTGAGAGTGCGGCGTTAGGTGGCAGGGGCTGCGGCTATCGTGCCTACCGTGGTGGGTGCGGAACACTGCTGTCGGTCTGAACCGTGGAAGACGAGGGAGTGGGCCCCGCATCCGAAGCTGTTTGCGCCAGGATTGCCCAAACTAGCCCGGCCACAATCCGATTGCGTGGGGGCGTGCCAACCCTCGCAACTGCGAGCGTCTTCATGCCGGGCCCTCCCTTCGTACCTGCGGTGGCTGTGATAGTCACGAACCCCAAACGCTGAGCCTGCCCGCTCAGAGCTTCGCGATCGTATCGCCAGACTGGACGTTGGCGCAAGGAACGCCAGGTGGCAGGTGATCGTCCGCGACTCCTACGCACGCATCATCTTCAAGGACGACGGAGACCCGCAGCTCGTGTACACCGACTTCTCTTGACACCGCAAATCGCGCTCCAGAGCGGGATTCCGCTACTTGTGGTAATGATCACAACTTCTTGACGATGTGGGCCACGAGCCGCAAGTTGCGTTCGATGAGCATCTGCCGGGCCCGTGCGTCGCCATCGCGCAATGCTTTGAGGGCCCCCGCCTCCTCCGCTTCCGACAGCGGCTGCGGGAAGGCGTTGCCGGAGAGATAGCCTACGAGCAGCCACACCCCGCGAAGAAGCGGCAACACGATCAGCGCGACCACGTCGAAATCCATGCGCCACCACCCCTGCCCTACGCATGCCTTACCAGCCTATGCTGGCAGCGCGGGGGTGTGACACCCAGCGCGCAGAACGTTCAGGCGAGAACGGCAGGGATGCCCGCCAGGGCTGACGAGGTCTCGGCGAACTGTGCCGCCTGGTAGGCCACCATATCCGCAACACCCTCGAAGCGTGTATCCTTCCGGGCTTCGGCAAGGGCGAGACGGTCTCCCTCAAACCTCAGCATGCCGCGGTTCAGCATGGCCCTCACCACCCGCCGCGCCGCCCATGCGGGGTCCCGTCTCAGGTCAGGGACGAGGGCAGCCTTCCCCTCCACCCCATGGAGCCGCTCCAACACGTCGCGCAGAAGCTCCCCTAGCGTCACCGGCTCTCCCTTCCCGACCAGCACCGCCGCCACAAGCTGGCTTATGGTGACTGGCCGGTTCGCCACGAGCTGGCGTTCGAGGTCGATGCCGCTGCGGAGCGGCGTGAGCCTCACGTACATGCGCAGCCGCCCCGGTGCGAAGGGGTCATAGCTCACGCCTGAGAGGACGACCTCCTCCGCATGGGGCAGGAGGCGCCGCAAGGACTCGCGCAAGCGGCAGAGAGCGCCATCCTCGGTGTAGCGGCCCTCGGGCGTCAGGTAGAGCGTACCCCCGGCATCGAGGATCCCCGTGAGCACGTCGATCTGCCCCTCCACGCGCCCACGCAGGCCGGTCCTGAGCTCGCTGCGGTAGGGTTCCCTGAGGGCACTGAAGGGCAGCACCACCTGCGCCTCGGGCAGGAACCGCGGCCGCCAGGCGTCGCGCAGGCGCGCGCCGGATGCCCGCACCCCGAGGCGCACCAGCGTATCGCCTGTGAAGACGTCCGCGAGCGGCAGGTTGCCGTGCTTCTGCCAGACGGCGTACGCAAGTCCGACGAAGGGGCGCGACCGCGGCATGTTCTCGATGGGCCGCACCCCGAGATGGCGCAGCACCTTGCCGAGATGCACCCCTGCGAGCAGGGGCTTCAGGACGTCAGGGCCGCGCGTCGCGAGGAAGCCAGGCTCGAAGAGTCTCTCGGAACCCGCGGAATACACGGGCTGCGATACCTTCCCCTGCCACTGCAGGCACACGGGCAGCACCATGCCCTCGAGGTCGTGGGCATGGTTCGACACGACGAGTGTCGCCGCCCGCCGACCCGGCAGCCGCCCCTCGATCGATACCCGGTAGGCGATGCGCACGTAGATGTAGAGCAAGAGCGAAACACCGAGACGAAGGCCCATGTCCGCAAAGGACGACCTTCTCTCGGTGCGGACGAAGAGCACCAGGACGGCGCCCACGAGGGTCACGGCCCCGGTGAGCACGAAGAGGTCGCGATAACCGAGCGCCGGCTGCACGATCTGGGTCAGGATCAGACCACCGGCGACGGGGGCGAGCACGGCGGGCAGGTTCGATGCGATGCCCCAGACGCCGAGGTCGCGCGCCACGTTGCTGAGGTCCGGGATGGCGTCGAGCGCGAGCGCCCAGTCCACCGACAGGTAGGCTCCGTAGCCCAGTCCGTACAGAATGGCGAAGAGGAAGATCCAGTGCAGGTTCTCCATGAGGCCGAACCCGCCGGCCGCGATGGCCATCGGAATGCTCGCGAAGAAGACGATGCCGGGCCGGTCGGAGCGGTCCGAGAGGTTGCCGAGCACGAAGGCGGACAGCACCGCGCCAAGGAGCGCAAGTCCGGCGATCAGGGCGGTCGAGCCCTGCGGGCTCACGACGTGCAGGTCGTCCTGGAAGAAGTAGAGTGCGTACGTCATGAGCAGCGCCTGGCCGAACATGACGCAGAACCGAGCGGCGAAGACGAGGATGAAGTCACGGCGGCTCCTGATCTTGGCGCGTGGCAGTTCATCGCGCACGACATCCTCTTCGCCGTGTGCGGCTCCGGCGCTGTAGACGGCCCCCAGAACGGCGAAGAGCGCCATGGTCCAGTACGCCACGGAAGGGGCGAAGATCCCAGCGACGGCGAGTCCCCCGATCGTGCCGAGGAGGCTCGCGACGCCCATGTACCCCGAAGCGAGTCCCCAGTTCTCGCGCGGCACGATGTCGGGCATCATGGCCTGATACGCCGCACCCGCGAAGTTCTGGCCGATGACGGCCACGAGGAAGCCGGCTCCGAGGCTGAGGACGCTGCCGGCCGACAGCATCCAGAAGAGACCCAGAACGTTGACGGCGGTGCCCCACAGCAGCATCGGCCGCCTCGGTCCGCCGCGGCGGTGGATGCGGTCAGAGACCGAGCCCGCGAACGGCGGCAGAACCATGGCGACCACCGAACCGAGGACCGCGAGGCGTGCGAGCATCGACACGTGGCTTTGGAACGCGAGCCGGTCCAAGGCTGCCGGAATGATGATTGTCAGCAGGCTGGCCGTCTCGAAATTGAGAGAGAACCAGTACGCGGAGAGGGCCACCTGCCGCCGGACGGGCAGTGGCTCTGACGCTGCCGGACGGGACATGCGATCACCCCAGCCGGGAGCAATGATGGCGCGTCAAGCCTCCACAGCGGATGCTTGACGTTGTGATAATGATATGTCCTGGGCCAAACTGCCGTCAACGGCAGCCTGTCCCACGCGCAGGTACCGCCCGGAAGGTACTCAGTCTATCCGCAGGTCACCGTTCCTAGGAACGTAGACATTGGAGTACAAACCGGTCTACGGCGCCGGGCGAACAGCGTTCCCGACAACTTGCGCCGGGGGATTGCACCCCGGTGCCGCAGCGAAGCCATCCCAAGCCGGGTCCGGATCGGGCTTTCGCCCACCCGATGCCGACGAGGATAGGGGTTTCCCCCTGCCACGGTCTCCCTCGGAGGGACGCCGACCGCGCTCTGCGCGCAGCCTCCTGGCGAGGCGCCCCCAATCGGCCCAGACGTGCTTCTCACGATTCCTCACGGGTACGGAGAAGGCGGATCTGGACCGAAGGCGCTCACCAAACCCAAGACCCCTGCGGGCAATGGCCAGTGCCGCCGCGCAGTGCGACGATATGCCATACCCCTGGGCAAACTTTACCTGACCGATCACACTCGTATAGGCGGGATTGCAGGTGATCACCTCGACACCATCCCGCGCGGCGCGTGAGGCGAGAAGTGCGTGGAACTTCCGATAGGCGAAGGTGGAGAGCATCCGCGCATAGCGGGGGGATTTGTCCCGAAGCGCCGCCTTCTTCCTCCGGAAGTCGAGCTCCTCGATGACAACGGGCTTGTTTGCCGCCTTCGCCATGGCTACGATGTCCGCCGTGACCTCGCCGAGAGCCGCATCGACCTGATCCTTTCGGCGATGGTGGATGGCCATAGGGAACGAGCGCACACCGATCACGTTGCCGAAGCGGTCGATCTCCGCGATATCGATGTGAGAGGGGTTCACGTCAACGCCGATGCCCCCGAGCCGTCGGTGTGTGACGACCTCAGCGTCCGGCCGCTCGATGGACGCCTGGACGTACCAGACGTCCCTGCCCCTGCGGCTTCGCCGCAGGAAGCGGTAGCTCACGGCCGTCCCGCGCAGGAGTGCCGCGTCGATCTCCGCCTGGCCATAGCGGAACGCAATCCCCTCGATCCAGACGTGCCTTCCGTAGCGCTCCTGGAGCGCCCACGGCACCCGAAGGCGCAGCCTCCCGTCCGGCATCCGGGTGCAGGATTGGTTCCCCGACGTCTCGTCCTTCGAGCCAAGGCAGGTGAACTGCGCGGAACGCGCGCGACGAAAGTCCTCGAGCCACTCTTCGTGCGAGGCGTAGCCGTTCTCGCGCAGATGGAACTGCCTATGGAAGAGCCGCCGGCTGCCAAAGCAGATGCGGATTCTCTTCTCCTGTTTGTCCCTTTCGATGGCCGCAAGGCGCACGCGAAGGGATGCGAGGCGCCGCTTCTTTTGATGGAGCGTAAACCGCCTCTTGCGCAGCGCATCCGGCGCGAGCGAACCCTGCTTGATCTCGCGCTGGATCTTCCGGATCGTCCGCTCCGCCGAGGCGATGGCGGCAAGGAGGCTGTCCATGCGGATCTTCCGTCCTTCCCGGACCCCCTCCACCTTGCCGCGCAGCGTCGCCTCGATCGCGTTGAACTGGCGCGCCGTGAGTCCGAACCGGAGCCCGAACTCGCGCTTGCAGTCCGAAAGGCTCCGTCCGTGGCGGTAGCGCTCCACGTACAGCTCGCGCTCCGCATGGCCGAAGAGGTCCGCAATCTCGAGGAAGAGGTCATGGAGCCGGCTGTCCGGAATCCTCGCCTCGTACGTCGCCATCATCGCGAACAGCCTCCCTCACCGCTTCCACGAGTGCTCTCGCCTTTTGGTGGCTGCGTATCCCGTAGAGCTTGCCGGAGAAGCTCGTGACGATGGCGATGAGGTCCTCCGCGAGCTCCTCGTGCGCCGATTTTCGGTCCTCCACCGACTCGATGACGTGCAGTTGCACCCCGAAGGCCTCGAAGTACGTCTGCAGGTACCCGTAGCCGAACCGGCTCAGCCGGTCCCTGTAGGTCACGAACACGTCGGTCACTTCGCCCCGCCGAGCGAGTGCCATCAGGCGCAGCAGACCCTTGCGCCGGTCCGACATGCCCGACGCCACGTCGGTGATCTCGAGGACATCCGCGAAAGTGCCCTTGGGTATCCGTACCCGCAGGTACTCAAGTTGCCGCCCGAGATCCCCCTTCGCCTTCTGTTCGTGGGAGGACACGCGCGCATAGAGACAGGCCACCTTCGGCCGCCCCATCTCGCTGTCTCCCTGCAGCCGCCGGATCTCCGAAAGAGGCACCCTTCGCTTTCCGCCTGGCGTTCGCACCACCCGCACAGTGCCGTCCTTGTCCCAGCGCTGCAGCGACTTCGTGCTCACGCCGAGCAGGTTTGCGGACTCGCGCAGCGTCAGAAGCTTGTCTTCCATACCCGAATATTACCAGTGTCGGTCAGGCAGAGCAATA
>JAJYNV010000226.1 GCA_021786135.1 Bacillota bacterium | reverse complement strand
CGGCAGGCCATTGGTACGTATCCATGTGGCCCCACCATTCACCGTCCTCAGGACAACTTTGTCCGTCAATGCCCAGCCGTCCTGAGATGACACCATATCGACGTTTTGGATGCTCCCTAGACTTCCGATAGAAGTGAAGTGGCCCTGCACGTTTACAGTCTGAACTTTCGCAGGATGGGCATGGTTGGCCGGTGGACGGAACCAGATCGCCATAACGACCACCAGTGCTGAGAACACGACTGCGGAAATGCTCCATGGTACACGAGTCGCTGACCTTCTTGGTGCCGATGCCTGTCTCCAGCCACGCAACACCTTGTCAATCGGTGCAGCGGGGATAGACCAAGCCTGACCATCTTGCCGGATGAACTTCTGCAGCTTCTCCTCAAAGGGTTCCATGAGAATCGCCTCGCTCTTGATCTTCTTCAAGCAGCAACTGCTTCAATCGCCTTCTGGCATTCCATAGACGGTATCGAACAGTCCCAGCGACGACACCCAGCACGTTAGCGATCTCGTCGCTAGTAAACCCATAATCGTAGTGCAGAACCAATGCCAACTGGTCTTTGCGAGGCAAGGAAGCGAACGCTTCGCGGAGATGATCGTGTCTCCATTCGGAAGACGACTTGTCAGGAGGATCGGCGACAGGCACCTCCCGACTGCCTCTTTTCAGTTCGCGGTACGCTGATCGCACCACGAGTCGAAAGAACCAGGCCCGAAAGGCCTTCGGGTTTCGCAGTCGTGGGAGCGAGGTCAACATCTCTATGCATGCCTCTTGCGCCGCGTCCTCAGCGGTCTGCCGATCTGCCGCCACAGTTCTGGCGATCCGATACGCGTCTGTCCATACCGACTCGACTAGATGGCCAGCCGCCTCCGGATCGCCTCCCGAAACGAGCCTGATCAACTCTGTATCGACAAGCACGGGGCGACCTCCTGTCTACGGTGCACAACTATAAGTGCGGCTCACCTAGGCATTCTGTTGGGTGTAGCGCGCAGAACTTTTTGGTAGCTTACCTTTCATGCAGGCCGGACGGTACACCTTGAACGGGGCGCTGACCAGGGTGCATTCGTTTGCAACCAGTATTGGCGTTCGGCGAGTCTCACTTGCAACGTTAGCAATCGATCATGAGGTGCCGTGCTTCACGTGAAGCGGGTCAACTGCACTTCCTTGCCGAGTTCCGGGACAGGGCGGTCAAGGAGGATTCCGTCCTGCACGCAGCGACCGGACACGACGACAACGAGGCGGAGTCTCGTCACGTGACGAACTCCGCCTCGCTTGCTGATCTGTCCGTGGTCAGGAGGAGCGTCGGCGCCCTCCTGCTTGTCCTTTGCGGCTTGGGATGTCTGTAGTCGGCGCGCTCCTGGCGCCGCCGGTTCTGTCCTGGTAGTCAGTTTCACCACAGATGCCTCGGTCTCCTCAACGGATTCACGCGACCGCGTCATCTGGCAGCCTGTCGGAGAGCGATGCGGATACACCGCTCGCACACCTGCTGGTTCCGCCGACGTAATTGGGCCTGGTCCGCCTTGACGACCGACAGGTCGATCGCAGTCGGTGTCGGCCATAGGCTCATCCACGGCGGCGGCTCGAAGCCGCACAGCACGGACTCGTCGTGCTCCGGATCGCGCATGATGTGCGACTTGTACGGGCCACCCTTGCCGATCGGGTCAGAGAGAGTGACTTCACGGGCAGACCCTCCTTTGCCGTGCGGGTGACGTCGGCTCCAACGCCACTTCGTCTTTGGCTCGGCCATCTCCAGGACTTGCAGCCAGAACCCCTTGACCAGCCAGGCGCCAGGGGACGGAATGTGGGCGAGTCGGTTGTCCACCAGGATTGCGCGGCTGAACTTGCCGATCGGCAGGGTGAAGGTCCATTCGATGGCCGTGAGCGATTCGATCTGGCTGGTCTCCCACATCAGCGAAGAGTTCTGGGTGAGCAGGCTGGCCATGATCCAGAAGCCGATGAGATCGCGGTCAAGCGCCGCAGCGTCTTCTTCCTCGAGCCGGGAGATCCACCACTGGATCGGCCTGCTGTTGGGGTTGGGAGCCTGGGCGATGATCCACTCGATGGCTTGCAGGTCTGCCTTCGTGCCGGGGCGCGACAAGGGACCCACGGTTAGCCATCGGGCCCACCAGGGAACCCTTACGTCTTCCCAAGGAATCCTCGGCATTTCGCACCCCCCTTTACTAAAACGCTACTCGAGTTGCGCTTGGCCCTAGATCGCGTCCTGCATCGGCTTCAGGCGCTCCTTCGCCGCCCGTGCGACGGTGTGGAGAGCGTTGAACTTCGTGTTCTCGATGATGACGGCGGCATGACGCCGAAGGTACAGCGGCGGGCACACGCCCTCCATCCAGGCGACGACCGGGATGTTGAGCGACACGGCTTCCTCGACCTCGGTGACGGTGCCGTAGTGGAGCGTCGGCTTCCAGAGTTCCGCCAGCACCGCGTCTGAGGCACGCAGGGCCTCTTGGTTCTGCTGGATGGTCTCCTCGGGGCTGCCGACCCCCATGACGCCCATTAGCGGGTTGTAGACGTCGCAGCCGAGCTTGGAGAGAACCTCGGTGGCCTCCTCGCGCCACTGCTGGGCGTCTACCTTGGAGATGTTGTCGATCGCGCCGGCGAGATAGATCAGCGGCCGCTTCCTCACGAACCCCCCTTCTTTCTGACCGGCACGAGGAAGACGTCGTTCCAGTGCCAGAGGTTGGTCTCTTCCTTGCCCTCGCCGCGCCAGCGCGCAAGCACCCGCGGCTCCCCGTCGTCAGTGAAGCCGAGTCCGACGAACTCGTTGCGTGAGTCCTCGAGGAAGGCTGGCGCGTAGCGTTGGTCGTCGATGAAGAGTTGACCGTCTTGCAGGCGGAGCTGATCGAAGCGGACTTCAACATCCGTCTCCGGGATCGGCCCGTCGAGGATGTTCACATGGATGACGCGCTCCGTATCGCATTCCTCCCTGTCAACGAAACACGGGGCACACCGGCTGGCGGTGTGCCCCGTGCCCGTGAATCGCTAGTGCAGCAGCGCGAGAAACTCGTCGGCCGTCATGGTCGGAACGCCGTACTTCTCGGCCTTCTCGACCTTGCTGCCGGGCTTGTCGCCGATCACGAGCAGGTTGGTCGTCTTGGTCACGGAGTCCGTCGGGGTGCCGCCGAGTTGCGCGATCGCATGGTCGGCCTCCCACCGCGTCATGCCGGGGACGGCACCGGTCACGCAGACCTTCTTGCCGGCGAGAGGAAGAGAAGAATCCACGGGCGCCGCCTCCTCGATCTCGGTATGGACCCCGGCCTGGATCAGCCGGTTGATGACCAGCTCCATCTGGGTGAGCCCTGCCTTGATGCGCTCCGCCTTGGTCGGGCCGATGCCCTCCACGCTGGCGAGCTCCTCGACGGTCGCGCTGCGCAGGGCGTTCATGTTCCTGAAGCGCTCTGCGAGCCGCCGGCCCATCGAGCGGCCGACGTTGCGGATGCCGAGCGACGTGATCACGCGAGCGAACGGCTGGGTCTTCGTCTTCTCGGCCAGGCTCGAGAGGATCCGGTCAGTCGTCTTCTGTCCGAGCAGCCGTGGCTGCCCTGAAGCGGTGGTGCCGACCGGGAGGTTCGCGATCTGCTCGCGCGTCAGGTTGTAGAGGTCGGCGATGCTGTTGACCATCCCCGACTCCGCGAGGGCCTCGGCGGTCACGACGTCGAGCCCGTCGATGTCCATGACGTCGCGACCGGCGAAGTACCTGATGCGGCCGGCGACCGAGCACTCCGGGCTGAGGCAGCGCCAGATGAGGCCTTCCTTCTCGAGCGGCTCGCCGCACTGCGGGCACGTCTCGGGCGGGGTCCAGCGCGGCAGGCCCTCGGGCCTTGCGGAGAGGACCGGGGTCGTCACCCGCGGGATGACGTCGCCGGCGCGGTAGACGTACACCTCGTCACCGATCCGCAGGTCGGCGTCGAGCACGAACTGGGGGTGGTGGAGAGTCGCCCTGGAGATCGTGGTTCCGCCGACGTAGACCGGCTCCAGGATGGCCGTCAGCGAGAGGCGGCCGGTGCGGCCGATTGCGAGCTCGATGTCCAGCAGCCTGGTCGTCGCCGTGTCGGCCGCGTACTTGAAGGCGACCGCCCAGCGCGGGCTGTGACTGGTCTCTCCGAGCTGGCGGCGAAGCATCTCCGAGTTGACCTTGAGCACCGCGCCGTCGATCGGGAATCCGAGCGTTGGGCGCAGGCGTTCGATCTCCCGCACCGCGTCGAGCGGCGGCATGGGCTTCATCCTGAAGAGGTCGTTGATGGTCTGGATCCCGAGCGTCGACGCGATGGCGAGCCTCGCCAGGTAGGAGTCGGGCGCGTTGTCGTAGAGCGCTTCGTAGCAGGCGAAGCTCATCGGTGCTTCGTAGGTGCGCCCCTGCGCCCGCAGCGTGCCGGCCGTGGCGTTGCGCGGGTTTGCGAAGGCAGGCTTGCCCGCCGCCGTGCGGTTCCGGTTCGCGATCTCGAAGTCCGCGTCGGTCATGAAGACCTCGCCGCGCACCTCGGTGTTCGCCGGCTCCGAGAGCCTGGTCGGCAGGCCGGCGATCTTCTGGGCTTGCGCTGTGACGTCCTCGCCCGCGCTGCCGTCGCCGCGTGTGACCACCTGGGTCAGGAGACCTGCGACGTATTTGGCGCTGATCGCGAGGCCGTCCATCTTCGGCTCCACGTTGATGTCCTGGGGTGCCGGGATGCTTCTGATGAACGCCAGCAGGTCCGCCTCGGTCTTCACCTTGGCGAGCGACAGCATCATAGAGCTGTGCTGGACGTCCCCGGTTGCGGCGCCGGCGGCGACGCGCTCGAGTACACCCTCGTCGTCCCAGTCGGGATGCTCAGCCTTGGCTGCGGCGATCTGCTCGATGAGCGCGTCGTACTCCGCATCGGTCATCAGGAGGTCGCTGCCGTTGTAGTAGGCGGCGGCCGCTTCCCTGGCCCTGGCGACCAGGGCGCTAAACTGCTCCTCCAAACCCCACTCCCCTTCCCTGAAGCCACATGGCGACGCCACGCCTCACCCGTAGGCGTCAAGGGCGCCGCAGGCGAGCGGAGCGTCCCTTGAACGCGAAGGGTGAGGCGTGGCACCAGAACAGTCAGTTGAGGTCAGTCCCGAAGTTCGAGCTCCTCCACCTTGTAGATGTCGGTCTCCCCGTCGAAGAACTCGTTGATGGCGTCCTCGTGGCTCTCGGGCATAGGGGCGTTCCCCATGTACTCGCCCCAGTTCTTGACCACGTAGTCGTAGATCGCCTCATTCGCACCAGCATCGGTGCGGTGTACCGAGACAACGGTTCCCCTGTCGGTTTCGATAACCGCGACGAACACCTTTTCGGGCACTTGAGGTTCCTCCCTTATGCGATCGTGGGCTCGTTCCATGTCTTCGTAGGTGGACTCGATACCCTCCAGGTGCTGGAGGAAGAGGCCAGCGCGGATCAGCAGATCCTTGCGTTGCATGGGGTCCTTCAGGATCGGTCGGAGGATGCGTCTGCTACTCATACAGCATCCCAGGTCGGTTCCGGTGCGATCTCCCTGTAGGGCCTCGGCCGCGACTCGCTCCACGCCCAGGTGCCAAGGCCCACCGGGTAGACTCGCAGCCTTTCACCGCGGTACTCGACCGTGGTGCCCTTGGCGCACTCCATGGACTCTGGGTCGTCGGGCACTGGCTCGAAGCAAAACTCATCGCGCTCCGCGTCGTACCAGGCGGCCGGCATAACCTGTGGGGCAGACCCGCGGTTGAGGTCCTCGACGAGGCGGTCGGCTTCACCCTTAGTAAGGAGCACGATGAGACGCCCATTCCAGGCCGTCCCTCGCGTCAACCCCCTGTATGGGCCCAGATGCCCTACCGTGAACCGGGAGCGCCTCAGACGCCTTTTTACGCTCCTCACAGAGGGCGCGTCGGGCGACCGACTCCACTCACGGTCGCCGTCCAAGGCCGACTGGATCCGCAGGATCGCGCTGAAGGGGACCTTGGGCATGTGCTTCCCAGTCTTCAGGTGGATGCTCCACCGGTCGCTGTAGGCGATCTGCGCCTGCACGCGGCGCACGAACGGGCCGTCTTGGTAGACCACCCAGACGACCTCGGGGCAGAAGGGGTCAGGGTGCCGCGCGATGTTATCGAGCACCTGGCGCAGGCGGTCGTAGTTCGGCTTGACCTTCGGCAGCAACGGCACTCCCCCTTAGATGCTTCCGCCGGCATGCCCGTGGAAGGCTCCAGCCGGGAACCACCCGTCCGGCCAGGCGAAATTGATGTCCGACAACGAAAGCGCCGCTGGGTTGAGCGCCCAGCGGCGGTAGGTCGGGTCGATGTTGAGCCGGGTCGGACACCCGAGGTTCGCTTTCGCATGGAGGTCGAGCTTGGGGTCGATCGTAAACTCGAGGTCCCGTTCCGCCTGTGCGAGTTGCTCGAAGCGATCCGGCGCGATCTCTCGCATCATGGACCAGAGGTCCGACGTTGAGAAGATGCAGCCGAAGCAGGAACATCGGTTCCAGCCCAGCAGGTAGGCCGGGTGAGGCAGGATGCCGTACCTGCGGATGATCGCCCAGATGTCCTGTTCGGGCCAGTCGATGACCGGTCGCCACTGATGGACGATTCGCGACCGGCTGTTGGTGCGGTGCTCCTCCCACTCCGCGTACCGAGCCCGTGAGGGGCTTTCTTCCCGGCGCTCGCCTGAGACGAAGAGGACCTTGATGGGCCGCTCACGGGTGCCATCCAGGGTCGGGTCGTTGGTGATCGACCTCGCGGCCACGTCGATCTTGAGGTGCCCAGAGCACCACCGTCGGCTGAGGTCCGCCGTCGGCGCCGGGAACTTCCGCCTGGTGTTCGCCTCGGCGCGCATAGGCTCTAGCCGTGCCTTCATCCCTGCCCGCTCGAAAACGATGGCGCCAGGCCTGGCATTCTCGCGGAAGAGTTCGCCTCGGAAGCCGCCCTCCCGGTACTGGAACAGGACGGGGAGACCGAGGTGTTCCCCTACCAGTTCCACGTAGCGGTCAGTGCAGGGCCAGTCCATCCAAGGATCATCGCCCTTGGCTCCGTCGATGCGCTGGTGCCAGAGCTCGATGCGGAATGGGTCTACCCCCAGGTCCAGGAGGTGCAGGATGCAGGCCAGGGAGTCCTTCCCCCCTGACCACTGCACCAGCACCCTGTCGTAGTCCGTCACGGGAAGAGGCTCTACGGTGCGCTCCTTCACAGGCGGGGCGAGCTCCTGGAACAGCAGGAGATACCCGTTGTCGCGTGCCATGAGAGCCTATTCCACTGCGAACGGCGTGCCCGAGCGCAGGGCGTCGTCGATCCCTTTCGCCTGGGACCAGTCCCAGGTGGCCTGGTGTACCTTGATCCCTCTCGCGGCGAGGTCTTGGGTGAACGCCCTTGTGATGCCCTCCACCGCAGTCCGCGTCGGTCCCGGCTCGTCCTGGTCGAAGGCGAGGATGACCTCTTGCGCATCTCCCAAAAGCGGGATGGCGCTGTGCCAGTTTGATACGCCGGCGACGCCGAGGCAGGGCTGTCCGAGCCGTGCAGCCACGAGGTCGGCCTTGAGCGGCCCTTCCGTGATCCAGAGCTGCGAGCCGTTCGCCGCAGCGAAGTGGCACGGGGCTCCAGACGACGCTCCACCGGGCTTGTTTGGGCTGGACAGCCACAGGTACTTGCCTTTATCGGCGTTGTCAGGTCGAACCTGGCAGGCTGCGATGCGCCCTTCGCGGTCGCGCACCAGAATGAGCAGGCCCGGCGGCCCGCTGGTCAGCCAGGTGCCTCCGATGCTGTAGAAGCCGGGCACGCCTTCTGGCGCGAGCCCATCCGGCGCCTTGCCGGGGAAGTGCGTGCGGTACTGGCCGGCGTTCGTTTCGTCCAGCGAGAAGCCGCGGCGGAGTAACGCGGCCCGGTGCGACGGAGAGAGCCTTTCCGCCGCGATCAGCCCGCGGTAGGCCGCATCCCTCACCTCGACACTCGCGATGTGCGCTCGCGGCACCGGCAGCCGCTTGATCGGGGCGGATGGTGCGGTATTCCCGCGCCCGATCATCCCGATCGCCTCGCGCACCGTGATGTTCTCGGAGCGCGAAAGGAAGTCGATCGCATCCCCTTGCGCCCCGCAGGCGAAACACTGCCAGGTCTGCGTCTTCGGAAAGACCACGAGGTTGGGACGCCCCTGGTCCTCGTGGAAGGGACAGGGCCCGACGAGCACCGCGCCGCGGCGGTGGAGTTCGATGCGCGTGCCGATGATGTCCTCGACTGAGACGAGGGCTTTCGCCTGAGCGACGTTCATGGGCGTCCTCCCTTCTTCGTTGATGAGGAGGGCGGTACACCGCCCTCCTAGCCGAACAGCGCGAGTTGGTCTTGCGGTGACGTGACTGGCCGCCGGCGACGCAGCGATGCACGAGCGATCGCCACCATGTCCGGATGCGGCATAGGGATGACGTTCCGGGCGAAGTCGTCGATTGGCACCTGGTCAGTCGCGTTCTCCCTGGATTCCATCTCTGCGGTCGAGGTCTCTGCCGAAATCTCGACCTCGGCGATCTCGTCTGTGGCCTGGCGCCAGACCTCAGTCAGGTCAGGCAGGTCGTCCAGACCGAATGCCAGCGCTTGCGCGAGCCGCAGCGTCGTGTTCGAGCCTTCGGCGAGAGCCTGGAGCCCCTCAGCCGAGAACCGTCCCTCGACGGCTTGTGAGGCCAGCATCTTCTCCGCAAGCACCTGGAGCACGGTCTGCTGCATGGTGTCTTCGTAGGCGAAGAAGTGGACCTTGACCGGCTGTGTCTGCCCGATGCGCCACGAGCGCCGGCTGGCCTGCCTCATCGTGAAGAGGCTCCAACTGTTCTGCGCCCAGATGATCGTCGGGAAGTCGAGCAGGTCGAGGCCTGTGGCGACGAGGCGAGGGTGGCAGATCAGGACGTCTTCCTTATGCGAGGCGATCCATGCCTCGCGCTGCTCGCCTGGGACAGCCGTGGTCAGGAGTGCGACCGAGAGCCCTTGCGCCTCGAGCGTCTCCTTGAGCCGGTGGGTGATGTCGTAGACCCCGGTGAACTCCGCGAAGATCACCGAATGCCGCCCCTTGGCCGCTTCGCGCACTGCGAGTGCCGCGATCGCCGTCTCCTTGGGTAGAAGCCGGTTGGGGTAGACCCCGTAGGGCTGCGTCTCGTGACCTGCGTACTTGATCGGGTTGGGAGACCACACCCGGTCGGGATACGCGAGCGCCGCTTGGATGTAGGTGCCGAGCGTCTTCTTCTTGCGCTGCTTGAGCGCTGCGCTGACCTCCTGGCCGAGAGCGGCATTGAGATGGTCGACCATCTCCTTCTGCTTCTCGTCCATCGGGATGATGTGAACCTCCTCCTCGTAAGGAGGCAGGTGTGTCTCGATGTCCTGCAGCTCGAGGAACACGGCGCGGCCGAGCAGCCAGTCGCCGTAGATCGCCGGGTGGATTCCGGGGCGTTCGGTGATCGTGCGCTTCTTCTTGCCGTTGCGCTCGAACACTTTTTCCTCGGTGACGCCGTAGGAGCGGACGAACTGCATGAGCCCCTTGACGCCGTACTCGCGCAGGCGCTTGGGTTGGGTACGCTGCAGGTGCCAGTACATATCGCTGGCCTTGCCGCCGAGCAAAGTGCCGGTGAGCATGCCAGTGTGCTTCGAGATGCTGATCAGCCGGCCGATGCTGTGCCCCTGGATGGAGTCGCCCTTCTCCTCGTGGATCTCGTCTGCCAGCAGCACGTCGAACGTGCCATGTGGCAGCCGCTTTGCCCACAGCTTAGAGGGAGCGATCCGGCGCGGGCCAGAGGGATCTGCGGTCCACAGCGGTTCACCGCAATGGAAGCACTTCGCGTTGACCTTGCCGCGCGTCTTCATCTCGTCCGGCCCGAGCACGGTCGTCATGTCGCCCATGCGCTTGCGCACGATCACGCCACGGCAGGCGGGGCACTCGAAGTAGGAGTTCTTGCCCTCGTCGACGCGCCGCGCGGCGAGCTTCCAGTTCCACGAGAGCTTCGCGCTGT
>JAJYNV010000075.1 GCA_021786135.1 Bacillota bacterium | reverse complement strand
GCCTAGCGTTGCCTCGAGAGCCAAGTCTTAGACGGTCCACCCAACCGGGGCAAGCTCAGTCCACCCAACCGAGGCAGGCTCAAATTGCCATTGTTCCCTAGTACAAGGAAGCCGGCACCGGACACTCAGTCTATCTGCACTGACGCGTCATCCAATCGGCGGACTTGCCGGCCCTTCAACGAGCGTCAGGGCTTGCGCCCCGAGGCCAGAAGGCCTGCACCCACCGACACAATAGCCAGCCCGCCAGCCCCTCCGATGATCTCAAGACGCCGAGGCGAGCGCTCAAACCAAGTTCTGAACGCACCGGCCGCCAGTGCCCAAGTCGAGTCCGACGCGATTGCGATCAGGGAGAATACGAGTCCCAGTAGCAGGATCTGGGCGGGAACATTCCCTGCCGCGGACGTTACGAACTGCGGCAGGATCGCGGCCATGAACACGACCGTCTTCGGGTTTGAGACGCCGACGACAATGCCCTGGCGAAATGACTGCCGATCCGATTGCGCCGGGGATACGACCTCTATGGCCGCTGCCATGGTACGTCTCTCGCGAAACGTCCTGATACCCAGATAGATCAGGTACAGGCCGCCGACCAGCTTGATCACCGTGAACAGAGCCACCGACTGCTCAGCGATGGCTCCGATCCCGAAAGCCACGGCTACGACCTGCACGTATTCCCCGATCGCGTTCCCCAGGACGCTCAACACCGCGACTCGGCGGCCGTTCGCGAGCGCTCGCGAGACGATGAAGAGCACACTCGGTCCCGGAATGACCACCACGACGACTGCCGTGACGATGAACGCAGCCAGGTTCACCGAGGAGATTCCCAACATTGCAACGCACCTCCCGCGACGCCGCAGTTGGTCCCGTTTGCGTGCCTGCGGCACATCCAGGGGAGGGCCACGGCGACTCCGCACTCCATGCGGCCACTCTCTGGACCGGTCGCAGACTCAACCGTTCTGGTCGTCCTGAGAGAGGAGACGCTCCATCCAGTCCGCCGTCGCGCTTGCCTGATAGTCCGGGGACTGGCGCAGGTGTTCGATCACGCTGCGTCTCGTGGCGATGGTCTTGTTCTGGCTTCCCTTGGCCTTGCCCTCGATGGAACTCACAGCGATGACGAATCCTGTCGCCCTGGCAGCCATGCCCCGGAGCAGGCGTTCATCCGCGAGTAGAGGCGACTCGGGCTCGTAGAAGCGGAGGGTCTCTCCGAGGATCGCATGCAGTTCGCCTTCGTCGGCGACGATGCGGCAGTTGCCGTAGACGTGGACGGCGATGTAGTTCCAGGTCGGCGCATCCACCGGCTCCTCGTACCACGCGGGCGAAATGTAGCTGTGCGGTCCTTGGAATATCGCCAGGACCTCCGCACCGTCGAGTTCCCTCCACTGCGGATTCGCCGTCGCGATGTGACCCATGAGCGTGGTGCCGTCCTCGCTGAGCAGCATCGGGAGATGCGTCGCGAAGGGCCTGCCGCCGACCGGCGAGCAGAGGATCCCAAAGCTTTCGCTGCGGACAAGACGGATGCATTCCTGCACCTCGCCGATCGCGAACACCTGGGGAGTGTACATAGAACTTTCCATCCTCCTCACTCGGATGTCTCTGGCAGGTCCCTCGCTCTCAGGGGCGGGCGCCTGCGAAGGGCCCTTCGGGCGAAAGGCTCGGTGACAGGGGGACGCCAGGCAGCAGCAGATCGTCTGGAACCGGTGGTCCCCACGACGGGACAAAGGGGAGGACGCCGGCCCAGACGGGCAGGTCCAGATCCGCGTCATCGTCCTTTGGCGGTCCGCTGCGCACCTTGGCCGAAGCCTCCTCGATGCGGACCCTCACGACGCGCGTCGAGCGGATCTCTGCTTCGTTCGGCATCCTTGCCTCTTGCGAGCGTCCTGGCGCCACGTGCTCCACCAGTCGCCTCAGGACCTCCATCTTCTCGTCGCGCTCCGCGACCTCTTCCCCATGTCCATAGACAACCACAGACCTGTAGTTCAGCGAGTGGCTATAGACCGAGCGCGCGAGTACCAGGCCGTCCACCAGCGTCACGCACACCGCGATCGGATCTGCGCGTCCTATGGCGGCCAACATGTCGGCTGCGGGTGCGCCATGCAGGTAGATGGCGTCGTCGATCCTGACGTGGATCGTGGGCAGCACGCGCGGCTCGCCGCCCTTAATGAAGGAGACGTGGCAGACGAGCGCTTCGTCGAGGATCGGGTCGATCGTCTGTCGATCGTAGTACCCGCGTTCGGGGTGTCTTTTCACCTTCACGCGATCGGACGTCTTCGCATCCACCGTCGTCCCCCCTGCTGTGTGGCGGAAGACCTGCGATAGGCCCCGCCTGTTCCGACCTTTAGCCATAGGCTACACTGAAAGCGGCTAATGCTCTATAACCGCTTTCCATCATTACCGACTGTCCACTTTGGGGGTAGATCGGTTGACGCAAGAGAAAGTACCGGCGTTGACGCGATTGAACCGGTCTGCCTCAGCGCCTGCACTGCACCGTCAGATCTACCGGACGCTCAGGGATGCGGTGCTGGAAGGGCGGCTCGCGCCGGGAAGCCGTATCCCCTCGTCCAGGACGCTCGCGGCGACGCTCGGGGTGTCGCGCCCGACCGTGGTGAGCGCGCTCGACCAACTGGCAGCCGAGGGTTTCGTCGAAACCCGCATCGGATCCGGCACGTACGTGGCGCAGGGACTTGCGCAGAGCGCGGCCCACCCGACCGATGCCGCACCCCTGAGGGCCAACGTGCTCTCCCACCGGGCGCAGGAGATCATCGGACTCTCCCCGCTGACCTTCTCGCGGGTCCAGCAATCGAAGGCCTTCCACACCGGCTTCCCCGCGCTCGATGAGTTCCCCATGCGGGAGTGGACCGAAGCGGCCGCGAGCGCCTGGCGTGCCCTCTCCGCCGTGGAACTCGACTATCCAGATCCTCTTGGATATCGCCCGCTGCGTGAGGCGATCGCCGAACATCTGGCGATCGTACGGGGAGTGAAGGCTGATCCGGAGCAGGTGATGATCGTCGCGGGATCGCAGCAGGCGCTCGGCCTGGTCGCGCAGGCCGTGGCCGACCCAGGTGACGAAGCCTGGGTGGAGGATCCCGGCTATCCCGGCGCCCGCCGAGCCTTCACCGCGGCCGGGCTTGCCGTTCGGCCCATTCCCGTCGACGCCGAAGGCATCGACCTCGCTTACGCGCAAAGCCGCCACCCGCAGGCGCGGCTCGTCCACGTCACGCCGTCCCATCAGTACCCGCTCGGAGTGAAGATGAGCCTCGCACGTCGGCTCGCACTCGTCGCGTGGGCAGAGAAGCGCGGCACGTGGATCCTTGAAGACGACTACGACAGTGAGTTTCGCTACGCTGGGCGCCCCTTGGCGCCGCTCCACGCAATGGTCGACTCTGGGCGCGTGATCCACGTCGGCACCTTCAGCAAGGTACTCTTCGCCGGAATGAGGCTTGGCTACATGGTCGTGCCGCCGGGACTCGTGGAAGCGTTCCGGACGCTGCGGGGCTTCCACGATCGAGGGTCGCCGGTGCTCCTGCAGGCAGCCCTGTCCATGTTCATGCGCGAGGGCCGCTATCAAAAGCACATCCGGCACATGCGATCCCTTTACGTCGAGCGACGTGACACACTCCTCGAGATGCTCGCAGCCGAGATGGGCGACCTTCTGCAGGTCGTGCCCCCCGACGCAGGGTTACACCTTGTGGCGCGCCTGCCGCAAGGCATCTCGGATCTGGATCTCGCCAGCTCGGCCATGGACCTTGGCGTACACGCCCGGCCGCTGTCCCAGATGGCTGAGCTGCCGCAGCTCGGGGGCGCGCTCGTGCTGGGGTTTGCCGGTGTTACGCCCGAGGAAATGAGCGAAGGGGCGAGGGCACTCCGCCGCGCATTCGAGCACATGGCCGGAGGCCGCGCCAAGATGGCGGAGGTCTAGCCTGCAAGTGGGTTGAGAGACCATCGAACTTCGATGCGGCGTCAAGCGGAGTGGCATGATCCAAAGCCAGCAGGAAGGCCACGTGCCCGCGCTAGAGTGGCAGCACTTCCTCCAACTGCGCCAGCGATTCGATGCGGGCATCGGCATAGCAGGTGTACTTGAAGATGGAGAGCGGATCGATCAGGACGGAGAAGAGGCCGGCGTTCCTGGCACCGATTACGTCAGAGGCGGGTTCGTCACCAACGTGAACCGCCTCATCTGGCTGCACATCCACCGCTCGGCATGCCATGCGAAAGATCTCCGGGTCCGGCTTGCGGCAGCCGATCAGGTGAGAGTCCAGAGCGACGTCCAAATGGTCGAGTAGACCGAGTTCTGCGAGGTTCTCTTTCAGGGTGCCGCGATGGTTGCTGATCACACCGAGGCGAAACCCGCTGGCCTTCAGGTGTCCCAAGAGCCGTCCCGCCGCAGGATCTGGGACGATGGTGAACGGAAGATGCCGAGCGACCTCGCCGAGGTCTCGTGCCAGGGCAGCGGAGCTGTTGAAGCCCATCGCTTTGAGGCCTGCGCCATAGGACGCGAGACTGCCTCGCCAGCCGAGAGAACCATCCGCGGGTCCGGGTTCCTCTTGAGCCAACGTTCGTAGGAAGGCGAGCGTGCCCGCCATCCCAACCTCCTGAGATGGCACCGCCAAGCCTGCGGTTTCGACAAGGAAGAGGAAGCGTTGGTGCTTGGCGACCCAGAGGTAGCCAAGGGTGTCGGCCAGATCGAAGAAAATCGCGCCTGGCCGTGCATGGTGTTGCAAGCAGCAACCCTCCCCCGTGACTGCACCAGAGCTGTCGCCTAGGTTCCTCCGGGAAATCACCGAACCCGAGTGGCCCGCCGAGCATGAACGACGTTTTGTGCTAAGTACGCGGGCACCCGGCGTCAGGTCTGCACTCCCTTGTCCTGCTTGGTCGCCGGCGCACTTTCGTCGGCGCGAGATGCCGGAGGTGACCGTCAACGGTGCTGCCCCCGGCTTCATAGTCCGTTTGGGCGATCCCTCAACTGCAGGTGGTAGCGCTCGAAGGGTCTCCCTTGCGCATCGACACCACTCTCGCTCTGTTGAAATCCACGGCTCGAGAATAGCCGCCGGCTGGCCTCGTTGTAGCTGAAGATCTGCTTGGCCTCAAGATGCTCCCAGCCGAGTGCGAGGGCCCGGTCGATGAGCAGATCCAGCACGCGTCCGCCGAGACCTCTGCCGCGATAATTCTTCTCGCCGATCACGATCGGAACGGTGTCCTGGGCTAACGTCACGTCGCCTACCGTCCTCCAGCCCGTCTCGTCCCGCACCTCGATCATGTAGAGTTCGCCAACCGACGCGAGGTGTTCGTACATCCGCACGATGCGCGCCCTATCGAACGGCACCGCGTCTGGCCCCTCCGACATGCGCAGCACCTCTGGATCGCGATACCAGGGAAGCGCCGTGTCGGCGTCGCGCAAAGGGTCGCAGATTCGCAAGCGTAGGTCCCTGTCCTCCAGCATCCCAAAGCCTCCCTTGTTGGGCGCGCGGCTTGCCTGCGAACTTCCGCGCTGCATCCTGCTGCAGATCCTGTGCCCGCCCCCTTGTCCAGAAGTGTCGTGGCGCACGATATGGGTCACATGCGTGGGCAGGTGCGCCAGCGCCCGCGGCAAGAAGTCGGGATAGAAAAGAAGGTCCGCAAGATCCTCGATGTGAGCCCATCTGAAGATGAGCGGAGGATCGCGGTCCTCCTTGCGGCCATCGAAGATATCGGAGGTCGAGACCTGACCCGTGGCGTGAACCGTTCAGAGTTCACGAGCACGCCGGCAACCCGGTAGGTGCACAGCCCGCCCTCAGGTGGAAGCTCAGCATCTCAGGCGACTCCTTCGCTCAGCAGTGCACTGGGGCCGGCGATGAAACGACGCGTGCGACCGCCGTTCTTGCCGACACCCTCAGCGAGCGGGCCTTTGGGTTTGCAGGTGCGCTCCGCGCAAGCGCGAAGTGCCAGCGAGGGGTGGTAGCACTTGGCAGGTGGCCGCCGGTGGCATCGTCATTTGGGCGTCTATGCGGTGACTCGAGACGACCCGCGCGGTCTGCTCGTCATCCGCAAAACGCGCGGACCCTACGGAGGGCGGTTCGATCTCCCTGGCGGCAGCCCCCAGGACGACGAATCGCTGGCGCGGGCGCTGCAGCGTGAAATGGCGGGCGATGAGAGTGTGTGGCCGCTGCTGTTGAGGGATGAGACTCTGCGCGCAGAATCCAAGCGGTGAGGTGTTATGTGGTGACCGGGATTGTGGCTGAGCGTGTCGAGCCAAAGAGGCATCCCATCCAGCACGAGCCGGGAGTTGGGGAGTGGCCGGGGAGTGGTTCGGCTCACCGCCGCCCGCGGCTCACAAAGAAACGTTGGCTACGCTGTGGCGGGCCGCAACGCAGTCGATGGGCAATCGGCGTCACCAACTGGCCGAAGGATGCGTACAGGCCACCTGCGGGGAATGTGCCTGGAGACGTGGCGTGACGGGGGCGCGGCTCGAGCTGACGCGAGATCAGATCCTGGCCTTCAGGCGACGCGTCGGCGCGCTCGAGGAGCGCCTGCCAGTGGGACCGGAGTCCCTGCACCGCGCCGCCTGGGCCGGGCTGCAGGACAGCATGCCGCGAGCCGCCCTTCTGTCGATCCATGCGCGCGTCGAGGGGATCGAACCGTCCACCTGGGAGGATCCGTCCCTAGTACAACTTTGGGGACCGCGGTTCAGTGTCTTCGTCGTCGCCGAGCGCGACCTGGCCGTCTTCTCGCTGGGGACGCTGCCGGATGATGCCAAGGGCCGTCAGAGGGCGGAGGACCTCGCTTCCCAGCTTACGGCCGTTCTGGCTGGCGGGCGGATGACCTACGGCGAGGCGGGGCAGGCGCTCGGCGTGCACCCCAACCGTCTCAGATACGCAGCCGCCACCGGCACGGTCCTGATCCGCTGGGACGGCGCCAGGCAACCGACCGTGTGGACCGTCCCGGCGCCTGAGGTGGACGCGCGCGCAGCCCGTCTCGAACTTGCGCGCCGGTATCTTCACATCTACGGTCCCACGACGCCCGAGGTGTTCGGCCGTTGGGCAGGAGTCGGCCTGCGTTCCGGCGTCGCGGCGTTTGATGCGCTGCGCGCCGTCCTGACTCCGGTGCGGACACCGCTCGGCGAGGCGTGGATCCTCACGCGAGACGAGGAGGCCTGTCGTGCCGACGCGGGGCCCGCAGCGCTTGCGCGGGTGCTGCCGAGCGGTGACCCGTATCTGCTGCTGCAAGGGCTCGATCGCGAACTGCTAATCCCGGACGAAGGTCAGCGACAGGCGCTTTGGACGCCGCGGGTCTGGCCTGGCGGACTCCTCGTTGAAGGAGAGATTGTCGGCACCTGGCGTCGCTCTGACGCGGCCATGACCCTGCAGCCGTGGCGGCGGCTCTCCCGAGCCGAACGCGATGGAATCGAGGCCGAAGCGCAATCGCTGCCGCTACCCGGCATCAGGGGAAGGATCACCATGCGCTGGGATGCTTGAGGGCGCTGCGTGGCTGGAGGTCCGCCCCAGGTTCCTGAGCGGCGCACATCACCGACCCGCCGCGCGGCATCGCATGCCGCGCACTCCGCAACGGCGACAAGCGACAGACTAGAGCGCTGCGTCGAGCGGGGGACCGGACGGGGCGGGGAGCCGCCGCGCGACCAGGAGCGAGGACAGGTAGAGGCCGAGGCCGACGGCGAGACTGATCGCCTCGGTCAGCGCGAGGCCGCCGATGCCGTAGGAGAGCGCCGCGGCGAAGAAGTCGATCAGCACATGCAGCGCGAGGACCGCGAGAAAGGCGAGACCCGCCCTGCCTTTGGCGAGGCCGAGCCCGAGAACGGCGCCCGCGCCCGTGTGAAAGGGCACGGCGCCCACCCGCTCGAGCACTGCGAGCGAAGCGAGATGCAGCTGCGCCGGGGGGATGGCGCCGAGCACCATCGCGGCCTCGATGCCCCCGACGCCCGCGCCCACGATGGCGCCGAGCAGCGGCAGGGATGCCTTTGGCCAGCTACGGCGGGCGACAGCGATGGCCAGGAGGCGCGCGGCCTCCTGACACAGGCCGGCGAAGAGCGCCAGCACGAGCGGTATGAGCCAGGGATTCGCTCCGAGCCAGAAGGGGGAGACCGCGTTTGCAAGGGCGCGGTAGGCTTCGACCTGGAGCGGAGCCTGCACCGCGAATACCGCCAGCAGGAAGAGCGCCATGCCGAGCAGCGCGGCCAGCACCGCGCGGTGCCAGACGGCGCGCCGCCCGGCGAGAAAAAAGAGCAGCGCAAGAGCGGCCAGCAGGAGGCCGAGCAGGCCGGCGAACGGCCGCAGGGCGAACCCGTCCGGCAACGGGATCATCGCGCCAGCTTCGTCAGGCTGATCGTGGTCTGGTTGTTGACGTACTTCACCATGACATGGTTCTGGGTGTCGACGTACACGTGCTGGTTGGGACCGGAACCGGACAGGGTCACCGGCACCACCGAGAAGGTGCCGGCGGGTGTCGTCACCTTGGTCCGATCGTTGGCCGTGAAGCCGATCGGGACGGCCACGCCGTGCTTGAGGATGACGTCCTGCACGATTTGCAGCTGGCCGGGATGCAGATCGGTGCCCGCGAGGACAGCCAGCAGCGCGACGTTGACCAGCGTTTTCTGCGTAAACGGATAGCTGACGGATTCCGCCTTGCCGTCCA
Source organism: Bacillota bacterium (assembly GCA_021786135.1). Lineage (GTDB taxonomy): Bacteria > Bacillota > Sulfobacillia > JAJZYS01 > JAJYTV01 > JAJZQO01. The sequence continues at coordinate 1,385 of JAJYNV010000075.1, read as the reverse complement.
CCGTGGCGCTCTCGACGATCTTCTTGCCCTGCACCTTGGCGGAGATGGTCAGGTGATGGCCCGGCGCCGTGGCGTCCTCCTTGGCGGAAACGAAGCCGAGCCCCTTGCGCGTCAGGACGATGGTGTCGTCTTCGACCGTGGTCGCGATCTCCTGGTGCACCTTCACGAGCGTCTCGCTGCGCCCCTGCTGGGCGACCGTCACGGACATGCTGCCTGTGCCTGCGCCCGTGATGGCGTAGTCAGCGGTGTATGCGGGCAGGCTCGCCGAGGCGAACGAGAAGGCGTTCGTCAGATTGTTCGAGATACCGCCGCTCGAACTCTTCGGAGTCGAACTGGTGCCGCAGCCCGCGAGCACGAGTGCGAAGACGGCAGGGGCGAGCAGGGCGGCGAGTCGGTTCCGACGTGACATACGGGGCACCTCCAGGCTATCGGCGTCACCGGCCGGTTGAACGATTAGATATTTATCGAAATACTCCCGGCTGTCAAGGGGATGATCGGCCGGTGCATCCAAGTATGTGCAAAGGGCCCGCCCATCTCCCAGGCAGAATGCGCCAGGGCGGGCGGGCCGCGACAGTCCTCGCGGCGGCGTCAGGCAGGCTCGCCCTGCACCGCTTGTGTCTTCTGCGGCAGAATCTCGAGCACGAGGTAGGTGAGCGCCGCGAAGAGGAGGGTCACCAGGGTGACGTGCAGCATGATGGCACCGAGCGCCAGATCACTGGCCACGAGGTACCAGCCCGAGAAGGCTTGGAGCAGGATCAGGGCGAGGACGAACGATGCTCCGCGCGCCGCCTTGGGAACATGCGCCGCGTGCGAGCGGAGAGCGATGTAGATCCATACGGCCCAGAGCACGGCTATGAACGCCGCCACGCGGTGCAGATACGGAATCCATACGCTGCCGCCCAGGTCCGGCAGCAGAGAGCCGCCGCAGAGCGGCCAGCTCGTGCCGCAGAGCATGCCTGTGCCGGTGTGCGAGACATAGGCGCCGAGGTATACGAGCAGGAAGACGTAGACGGCGAAGAGGTAGACGAGGGACCGCAGGCGACGGGGCAGAGATGTTTCCCGTGATCCGGCTGCGCCGCCGGCCGCCCCTGCCAGCTCGTGCAGGCGCAGATCGAGGCCGAACGTGCCGCCAAAGGCGATGAGAGAGATGCCGAAGTGCGATGCCAGAACTTCCGGCGAGGTGGGAAAGAGTACGGCCGCTGCTCCTAGCGCCGCCTGGATATAGGTGAAGACCAGCATGAGGGCGGCGAGGACCCGCAGTTCGGTCCTCCGGCCCCAGCGCAGCCAGACCCAGATCGCGAGCCAGAGCACGAGAAGGCCGACAATGCCTGAGATGAAACGGTGGCCGTACTCCACGACGCCATGGAGATCAAAGGGTGGAGTGA
>JAJYNV010000424.1 GCA_021786135.1 Bacillota bacterium | reverse complement strand
TCGCCACAGCCGTGGCCATCCTGCCGGTGATGTCGCCACGGCCCCAGCTTCTGTCGTTTCTTCTCTTCGCCTATGCGGTCGCCGCGATCGGCGCCGCCCGGCGCGGCCGCACATTGCACCTCTGGCTGACCTCCCTGAGCGCGCTCCTGTGGGTGCAGGTGCACGGCTCCGTGCTGCTCCTGCCCCTGGTGCTCGGGCTCAACTGGCTGCTGCCGTCGCAGGAGTTGCCACGGCGCCGCATAGTGGCACCGTTCCTGACGTCGCTCCTGCTGCTCTTCGTCCGACCAGGCGGTCCGCTCGCAGTTCTGCGCAATCTCGTCAACGTCGGCAGCGGCGGCAACACGAACGTGATCGCCGAGTGGGCGTCGCCCAACTTCCACGAGCCCTGGGCCATGGCTGCGGCCCTCGTGCTCTTGGCCGCCATTGGCCTTCTGATGCCGGAGCTCTGGCGGCGCAGGCGCTGGGCGGACCTGATCCTGCTCGTCGGTTCCGCCGCTGCGCTTCTCTACGCGGCCCGCTTTCTGCCCTACTTCATCCTGACCGTGGCCTTGCTCGCCCTGCCATACGTGCCTCAGAGCTGGCGCATCGCGGCGCCGCAAGAGATTGCGCGAGCCGGCGGCCGGTCACTGCTGCTCAGCGCCCTCATCGCACTCTTCCTCGGAGTGATGTTCTTCTCTCGTCCCGTCTTCCCGCAGCGCGCTCCAATGAAGGCGATCGCATATCTCGTCCGTCACCATGCCAGCGATGTCTTCGCAGCCTATCAGATCGGCTCCTCGCTAGAGCTCTACGGCGTGGAGCCGTACCTTGACAGTCGGGACAACCTCTGGCTGCAGCGCTCGTGGTGGCCCCGGTTCCTCGACGTAACCGGCGGCGCTATGCCGGTGACCGCATACCTCAAGCGTTTCGATCCGTCGGCACGCTACGTGCTCTGGCAGATGCGGTCGCCCGTGGCCGTCGAACTCGATGCCAGCCGCAAGTGGCAGCGCGTGCTGGTCGATCCGAACGTTCTCGGTCCCGCGCGCGCAAGCTACGGCGCGTACGGGGTCTGGCGCAAGGTGGGGAGCTCATGAAGGGTCGCCTCGGCGGGGCTCTATGCCCATGAGTCGCATACGAGCACGGCACGGCCGCTTCCTATCTGCGCGCCGTCTTTTCCTCTGGCCCCTGCTCGGCATCGTCACCCTGCCGCTCTGGGCCCTCCTGCTGCACGCCGGCACCACATTCTCTCATCTCCCGCCGGGGAGCGCTGCGGCAACGGCGACCAGTCTCGCATCGTCGCTCGTCGCGCTGGCACTGACCTTTGTCGTCGGTCTGCCGCTCGCCTGGTGGGCCGCCTCCGCCGATCAGCGCAGCCAGCGCGTCCTCGAACTGCTGCTCGCCGTACCCCTGCTGATGCCGCCCCTGGTGCTGGGTCTGGTGCTCGCGTACGTCTTTGGTCCGACCGCGGGTTTCGGCCAGTGGCTCATGTCACTCGGCATCGGCGCTACGAACAGTTTTCTCGGCCTGACGCTCGCCGGCTTCTATGAGGCGGCACCTTATTTCGTCTACGCGGCCTGGGCCGCCTTCGGCGCGCTCGATCGCGATGTGCTCGAAGCCGCCTGGCTCTCGTCCATGCCGCCAGCCCAAACGTTCCGACTGGTGGCGCTGCCCCTGGCCGCTCCTGGTCTCGCCGTGGCGAGCGCCATGGCCTGGGCGCGCACCATCGGCGCATTCGGGGCACCGATCGTGCTCGCCTACCACCCGACAGGGCTACCGGTGGGCATCTGGATCACGCTGAGCGAGTTCGGCCTCGGCCCGGCGCTGGAGCTCGCGCTCGTCCTGGTAGCGATCGCCCTGCCGCTGCCGCTTCTGGCCATGGGGGTGGCCCGCCGTGCTGCGCGTTGATCTTGCGGCTCCGCCAGGAAGCCTGCTGCCCCTGCACGCTCGTTTCGAACTGCCACGGGGTCAGCTCCTGGCTCTGCATGGCCCGTCCGGAGCGGGCAAGACGACTTTGCTGCGCGCCATTGCGGGGCTTGTGCCGGCCCTCGGCGAGCTCAGGCTCGATGGGGCAGACTACCGCCGTCTGCCCGCATGGCAGAGACCGATCGGGTGGGTGCCCCAGCGGCAGGGACTCATCCCGCACTGGACACCTCAGCGACACCTCGAGGCGCTGGGCTCGGGTCTCGCCGTCGACGTCGACACCGCGCTCAAGCGCCTTGACCTTCTGCGCCTGCGCTCGCGGCCAGTGCGGGAGCTTTCCTTCGGCGAGCGGCAGCGCCTCGCTCTTGGCCGCGCCGTGTTCACCCATCGGCCTCTCGTGCTCCTGGACGAGCCGTTCTCGGCCCTCGACGCGCGTGCGCGACTCGACATGGGCGACCTCCTGCGCGAGCGTCTCACGACCGAGAACGCATGCGCGCTTCTCGCGACCCATGACCTGCACGAGGTGCAACGACTCGGTGACAGGCTCTGCCTGATTGCGAACGGCAGCATGGTCGCGGAGGGCCCGACAGAAGATCTCCTGCGCACCCCCCCGAACCGGCGGGCTGCCTCGCTCCTGGGTTACCACCTGCTTTCGGACGGGCTCGCCGTACATCCTGCGCAAGCCTTATGGCACGAGGCACCAGGGCTCGTCCCCGTCCGGGGTGTGGTGCAGCGGGCACTGCCGCGAGATTTCGGCTGGCGCCTCGACCTGCGCGCAGAGGATGGAACGAGCTTCGCAGCGGATCTGCCGCAGCAGCGGCCGCTGCCTGCGCTGGGCGATATGCTCCTGGTACACTTTCGGGATCTGCGTCCAAGTCAGTCGGAGGGCGGGGAATAGGGCGGCAGATGCTCTAGATGGGCGTAGACCGCAGGGAACGCGCGCCGCGCGTTGAGGGGGCGCATGTCGCCTTTGCGCACAAAGGCGTGCTCCGTGAATCCCTCCGCCAGGAGGCTGCCCGCCAGCTCGACGCGATAGTCGAAGCGGAGCCTCGTAGGTGATGCGCAGGCGGTCGTCACGAGTTCGATCTCGTCATCGTAGCTGCAGGTACGATGGTAGCGGGCGCCTGTCCGAATGACAGGCAACAGGAGACCCTCATCCTCGATCTGCCGGTAGTTGCCGCCAATCTGCCGCAGGAGCTCGGTCCGTCCCTCCGTAAACCAGTCGAAGTAGTGGGCATAGTAGGCGATGCCCATGCGATCGGCTTCACCGTAGCGCACCCTGAGCCGGATGCGGCAGGAATGGTCCATGCTTGCACCTCCAAAGATGTCCGAAGTGAGTTCCGCCAGACATGCCTTCGAGTCCTGCCAAGAGGATAAGCAGGGAACGTCCCGGCTGATGACGAAATCGCTTCCTGGAATCTTGTACCTTTGCAATCGACAATCTTCCCTGTGAGAGGCGAGACATTTGGCGGAGTGGGGGGCGGCGGGTCTGCGGAAGCCCGCAGCGTCCTCCGGCGATTCCGGCTGGCTCGATGTTGGCCCGCTCCGCCGCACCGTGAGAGGTGCGGTCTGGTTGGTGTTGACTGGCGTCTTGCCGCTGACTGGCCTGCCTGTGCACTGGCTCTTGCCGGTGCTCGCCATCCTGCTCATGGTCATCGGTCTCGACTTCGGTCCGCCCTTCGGACCCATCGTAGCCGTCGTCGTCGTCCTGGTCGCCCTATTCGAACAGAAGCCTTCCGCGCCGAGCCAGGCTGTCGCCCTGGTCCTCATCCCTCTCGCGGCAGTCGCGGTGGGAAGCGCCATAGGATTCCGTTTCCGACGTGTGCGAAGTTCGGCGCAGCGAGCCGCGCTCCGCGCCCGCCTCCTCGCGCAGGCTCTTTTGCGTCTGCCAGAACTCGAATCGGCAGATTCCATATACCGCGAATTGCCCATGCTCCTGCAGGAGATCCTCGGCTTCACGCACGCCGACGTGCTCGTGCCAAGTCCGGACGGACAGCGCCTGCTGGTCCAGTGCACCCTTGGCTGGACGCCGCCGCCGGGCGTGACCTTGCCGCTCAAGTCGATCACGGGCAGAGCCCTGAGCACGCGGTCGATCCAACATGTTCCGGACACCGGGGCGGACCCCGACTTCGTGCAGGGCGTCGGCATCGCCGCGACGCACAGCGAAGTCGCGCTGCCTATCGTCGCAGGCGACCGCGTCGCTGCCGTGCTCAACATCGAACGCGCGAGTCCCGGTGCCTTCCTCCCGGACGAGCTTGAAACCTTGGCAGCCCTGGCACGGGCCGTGGGTGACGCCGTCTGGCGACTCGGCCGTCTCACGGCCTCCCAGGAGACATCGCGCCTGCAAAACTTCCTGCTGGACTTCTCGCGGCAGATCACACAGCCCGGTACGCCGCAATCCGTGGGCCAACGCGCCCTTCAACTGCTGCTGCCGTTCACGTCGGCGGATTCGGGTTCCATCTGGTTGCCCGGTGGAACGTCGCCGCACCTTTTGGCACACCGCAGCGTGAGGGGCTTCAGCCCGCCGCAACTGCCTTCTCCCTTTCAGATCAGCTTCCGCAGTCATATGCCGCGTCAGCCACTCTGGGTGGCCTCTGCGTTGACATCGCCCTATGCCCCCGCGCGCCAGCTGGAGTCGGGACTCCAGTCGTTCGTCATCCTGCCGCTGCTTGAACCCGACGGGCGGCCCGAAGCTGTTCTGGAACTACTCTTCTACCGCACCCCGACCTCGTTCACCGAAAGCACCCGGCACGCTCTGCAGCGAGCTGCGGACCGGCTTCACCTCGCACTCCAGGGTATTCTCGCCACATCCCGCCTGACGGAGCTTCTGGCGGCCCTCCACGCCTTGGGTACCATCGGCGACATCCATGAGCTCAGCCGCCAGGCCATCGAGGCAGCGCTCCGGCTCATTCCAGGAGCCGACGCCGCCACCCTCTGGCTTGCCAGCGGCTCATACCTGGAACTGGAGGCGGCCGCAGGTTATGACGATGCCGGCCCGACTAGATATTGGGAGCCTCAGAGCATCGAGGATGCCGTCGGCCACTACGGTGGCGACGCCAGCAGCTTCCTGCAGGGACTGCCGCGTATCAGCGGGCGTGGCGACAGCCTAGGGAGGCATGTGGAGGGCGAAACGGAGGCCCCATCCTGCATTTGCGTCCCCCTGGTGCTGCACGGAGAGCTCATCGGACTCCTCAGCGTCGACAACCTCACGCAGGCGGAAGCCTTTTCCCAGGAGGCACTGTCGCTGTCGGGCATGTTCGGACTTCAGCTCGCGGTGCTTCTGGCACAAGGCAGGCACCTCAGTGCGCTGCGCGTCGCAGCACGTACGGATGCGCTCACGGGGCTCGGCAACCGCAGGGACTTCGATGAGCGCATGAGCACCGCCTGGGCGGAAGCCAAGCGTTATCAGCAGCCGCTCTCGCTGGTCATCATGGACCTGCAGGGCTTCAAGGCGATCAACGACCAGTATGGTCACCTGAGCGGAGACGAAGCTCTGATTGCGGTCGCCGGAGCCCTCAACGCTGTGCGGCGTGATGGTGACACGGTCTTCCGCTGGGGCGGCGACGAATTCTGCATCCTCCTGACCCACGCCGACCTGTCGCAATCCCTGCAGGCCGCCGGTCGTTACCTTGACGCCGTGCGCAAGGCACCTGTACTCCTGCGGCAGAGCAGGGAAGTGTACGTGGGCGCCCGTGTCGGAGTCGCCTCTGCACCGGAAGACGGTGACAGCATCGAAGGTCTCGTGCGCGCCGCCGACGAAAGGGTGATCATGGCGAAGCGCCTGGGGAGGAGCCTCTCGCCGGATGCTTCACATGGCATGTGAGACGTTGTCGCAGGAGGTAACGACATGCCGATCGACCATCTCCCGGCCGAAGTGACCCTCGAGAACCTGCAGTCCCTGATGCGGGATGGCAGCCTGAGCTCGCAGGAAATCGTCTATATCTGTCTTGATTCGATTGCGGAGCGCAACGGCGGGCCGCAGGGTCTCAACGCGATCATGGAGATCAATCCGGATGCACCGGCCATCGCAGCCGTTCTGGACGAGGAGCGCAAGTCTGGCCGCGTGCGCGGGCCCCTGCATGGCGTTCCTGTCATCCTGAAGGACAACATCGATACCGGGGATCACATGCACACAAGTGCGGGCTCCCTGGCCCTCGCGGCACACTATGCAGCCCGAGACGCCCATCTCGTGCGGCGTCTGCGTCGGGCCGGCGCCGTCATTCTCGGCAAGGCGGGGATGACCGAGTGGGCCAACTTCATGACGGAAGGCATGCCGAATGGCTACTCCTCACGCGGCGGGCAGGTGCTCAACGCCTGTGGTCCGTTCGACGCGGGAGGTTCCAGTTCCGGCTCCGCCTCGGCCGTGTCGGGCGAACTGACTCCTCTGGCCGTGGGCACCGAGACGTCGGGATCCATTTTGAGCCCTGCCAGCCAGCAGGGAGTCGTGGGCATCAAGCCGACTCTGGGCTACGTCAGCCGCCAGGGCGTCATTCCCATCGCGCACAGTCAGGACACGGCCGGCCCGATCGCCCGCACGGTGCGAGATGCCCTCACCCTTCTGCGTGCGCTGACGGGCGGAGACCGCCACGATCCGATCACCTGCCTCGGCCATTCGCACCCTCTGCCTCTGCCGGACGACCTGCGTCCCGACGCCCTCAAGGGGGCCAGATTGGGCGTCCCGCGGAACTACCTGGTCGATCTTCCGGAGCCGCTCGCCGCCGGATTCGAGGTTGCGCTGGATGAACTGCGACAACTTGGCGCCACTCTGGTGGATCCGGCTCCCATCCCCTCCGCCGGCCGGGAGTGGGGAGACGAGGTGCTGTTCTACGAATTCAAGGCGGACCTGAACGCCTATCTTGGCCACACGGGGTCAGACGTACCGGTGCACAGCCTGCGTGAATTGATCTTCTTCAACGAGCGCAACCGCCGGCTACTCCTGCGCTACGGCCAGACCTTGCTGCTCCAGGCCGAAGCCACGAGCGGCACGCTCGCCGATCCCGCCTATCTCAGGGCCCGGCGTCGCGACCTGATCTGGGCTCGCCAGGAAGGCATCGACCACACCCTCAGCGCGCACAACCTCGACGCTCTCCTCTTCCCCAACAATTACGGTGCCGACATCGCTGCTCGTGCCGGCTATCCGTCGATCTGCGTGCCGGCGGGCACGACGAGCCAGGGCGAGCCGTTCGCCCTCACCTTCTGCGGCACCGCCTTCGCGGAAGCGCAGCTGGTACAATTCGCCTACGCGTACGAACAAGGGACCGGCGCGCGGGCGAGGATGCCTTTGCGCCACCACAGCCCGGCGTAGCTAGAGGCGCCGCAGTCTCGTCTTCTGGAATCCTGCCGCCCGACGCTGCACCGGGGCCGCGGGCAACCTGACGCCGCCGAACGCAAGCTCCCAGCTCGACCCACCGCCGATAGCCGCACGCACCGCAAGCAGACGTACGGCGCCGCTTTGCGTGAGCAGAGGTAGACCATCGCTGTCGGCCGGGGGACCATCCCAGTCGTTTGCATAGAGGTTGTCGCCGTTGCGCGCGTGCAGGAGCGCCGAGCGCGAACTCGCAGCCACCACCCTTGCGATGACCGGATCGCCCGTCTCCTCATAGAGGAGACGGAGATTGTCCGCGAGGACGCCTCCGAACTCTGCAGGCGGGACGATGGTTCCATCTGGTCTGACCAGGTTGCGCAGAACAAAGCCTTCCGTCTTGCGCGCCTGTAGGAGGTACGAACGGTCCTGGGTGATCCGGTACAGGAGGACCGCAGCACCGATGACGGTGCCTTGATTGTAGGTCCAGTCCGTCGCCGATACGTTGCCGTCCGCGTCCACGTTCCCCCAGACCTGCCCGCTGCGTTGATCGACAAGATACCGGACTTCCCAGGTGAAGATCTTCTTGGCCCAGGCGAGGTAGTCCTGACGACCCGTAGCGAGATAGAGGCCGGCCGCAAGCTCAGCTGTGGGTGCCGTGGCGGCGGTATTCCGGGTGTCTCGCGCATCATTCCAGTAGATACCGCCACGACGTGCGTCCCAACCAGTTTTGAGGTAGCTGAACACTACCTCGGCCTCTCGCAGGTAGCGGGCATCGGCTGTCAGTTCGAACGCCTGGAGCAGGTCGAGCCCTGCCCAGGCGTTGTCATCGTAGAACTTGATGGCATAGGCGCCAGGATCGATGGTAGGAGCGTAAGCCGGGACGCGAGCCTTGCCGTCCCAGTAGCGATCGAGGTCATCCGCCAGCCTGCGCACCAGCGGCAGGTAACGGGTGCCGCCGGGGAGTGCCGCGACACTTTCGATCGCCTGCAGGCCCCACGAGTACCCCCAGAGCAACGCATACGGCGCCCGGTCCGAGGGCGCGTAACTCGTCAGGAGGCCTTCGTCCGGTCGGTAGTACCAGGCCAGCATGGCCTTCGCAGCTTGGTGGGCAGACTCGAGACCCATGGCATTCGCCGCCGCGGAGCGCGTGGTGCCGCTGCCGCGTACAACCAATACAGTCAGGAGAAGACCGGCCACAATCGCTGCGAGCAACCTCGGAAACGGACTTCTGGACACATCTACCTCCAGGCGCGCTCATAGTGGAGGCATGGCGTCGTCCCACCTCTCCCGCCGGGAACAGGCTAGGGGAGTGTGTTGTCTTCAGCCTGCCCGGACCACACGAGCACAACCCAGTGGTCCCCGCGTCGAACGAACCTGCGCGCGCGCAGGCAGCAGTGGGGAAGTAGCCGTTCGCCTCCGGGAGGTGCGGCATAGCCCGTTCTCTTCCTCTGCCTAAAATGCCAAGGGAACCGATCGTTGTGATCGGCTCCCTTGGCAGTGCGCAGATTTCAACTGTACGAAACGCGAGGGTCAAGGAACGCGTAGACGATGTCGACCACGAAGTTCATGATCACGATGGCGCTCGCTGAAAAGAGTGTCACACCCATGATCAATGCACCGTCGTCCTGGCCGATGGCCTGGTTCAAGAGGAAGCCAAGACCGCTCCAGTTGAAGATGTACTCGGTCACGATGAGACCGCCGAGCAGGGCCCCAAGGTCCAGCCCGAGATACGTAACGACCGGAATGAGCGAGTTGCGGATGGTGTGCTTGAAGAGCACAAGCGACTCCTTCGCTCCCTTGGCGCGTGCCGTACGCACGTAATCCATGCGCATCGTCTCGAGTGTCGCCGATCGCAGGATGCGGGCGTAGAAAGCGCTGCCCGTAATGCCGACCGAAAGGGCAGGCAGGATAACGCCGGCTGGAGATACGCCACCGAGCGGGAGCCAGCCCAGCTTGAAGCCCACCAATAGCAACAGCATCGATCCTACCCAGTACGTAGGCATCGAGATGCCGAGGATCGAGAGGAAGCGCAGGAAGTTGTCCCAGAAGGAATACCGTTTGACAGCGGCAACGATGCCGATTGGAATGCCGATAAGAAGTTCAAACGCAACTGCCACGACGGCGAGATACAAGGTGTAGGGCGCCGCTTGCAGCACCATGCCCGCCACGGTACGGCGCATGATGTAATCGTAGCCGAGGTTGCCGTGGATGAACTGGTTCGCAAAAACGAGGTAGCGATACCAGAGCGGATGGTATAGTCCCAGCGCGCGGCGGATCGAAGCCAGGGTCGCCGCGCTCGCGTGCTGCCCCGCGATCAGGCGCGCTGGATCCGACGGGACCAGATAAGCGATGAAGTAGGTCACCGTCAGGATCGCCCAAATGGTGACGATCGTCCAGAGCGCGCGCCGAACGAGGTAGGAACCCAACGTGTATCACCCAAGCTTTCGTTTGCCGAAGTTTCCGGGGCCGGCCAGGGGCCGGCCCCGGAGTTAGGTTCAACTCAGTGCGGTGCGACCGTCATGTACTGGAACTGCGGCGTCTTGACCGGGTGCAGGTAGATCATCAGGTCCTTGAAGGTGCCCTGCGGCTTTACCCACGGCTGGATCAGAGCGTCGTTCCACTCGTTGTACAGGAAACCCCAGGACGCCTGGCTGACGGCGATGGACTCAGCCTTCTGGTAGTCGAGAACGCGCTGCGACTTCTGGTTCGCCGGGAGCGCGTCCGCCTGGGAGACCAGGCTCTCGAACGTCGGGTTGGTCCAATTACCGACGTTGGTGGCTCCGAAGGCATCCTTGGAGAGCAGGTTGAACAGGAAGTCCTGCGCGTCGGGGTAGTCCTGGAACCAGTCGGTCCAGGCGATGTTCCAGTTGCCGCTGGCGTTGTCTTCGAGCGGCCAGTAGTT
>JAJYNV010000057.1 GCA_021786135.1 Bacillota bacterium | reverse complement strand
GGTCGCCTTCATCCTGGGCCTGATCTTCCTGCTGCCGTTCCCGGCCTGGCAGCAGCTGGTGGGTCTCGTCTCCTCGGCGACCGTCTTCACCTACGCCATCGGCCCGGTGTCGGCGGCGGTGCTTCGGCGCACGCACCCGGACGCGAAGCGCCCCTACAGGCTTGGCGGCATGTCGGTGATCGCGCCGATCGCGTTCGTCGTCGCCTCGCTGATCATCTACTGGACCGGCTGGAACATCGACTGGAAGCTCCTTGTGACACTGCTCATCGGCGTGGTGCTCTATCTCATCTTCTCGGCGATCATGCCGAACGAGATCGAGCGCCCGGACGCCAAGTCCATCGGTGCCGGCGTCTGGCTGGTCGTCTACCTCCTGTTCATGCTCGGCATGTCCTACGTCGGCTCGGCGCGCTTCGGCGCCGCGGCGAACGGTGGCAAGGGCGTAATCCACTACCCGAAGGACCTCATCGTCGTGGTGGTCGCCTCGCTCATCTTCTACTACTGGGGCGTGGCGAGCGGTCTGCACACGCAGATGGCCGACGAGGCCGTGCAGGCGGTGGCGATCGAAGCCGGGGACTGAGACATCCCTCCGACCTAAAGAGAGCGGGACCTGTCACTCGTGCGACAGGTCCCGCTCTCTTGTGGCTCCTCTGGCACTAGGATCAGATGGCCAGGGCGATGATGGCATCCGCATAGATCCTGGCGGCGACCTCCAGGTCGGCGACCGACACCGACTCGTCGGCCTGGTGGGCGACGTCCTGCCGGCCCGGGAACTGTGGCCCGAACGCCACAGCGTGCCCCAGAGTGCGCGCATATGTGAGTCCGCCGATGACCAGAGGCGGCGTGAAGTCGCCGGTATGACGGCGGTAGACTTCGAGGAGCGATTGGACCAGCGGGTCCTCCGGTGCGACCCAGTGTGGTTTTGCCTGGAACTCCACGGCCACGGTGACGCCCAAGGGCGCGAGTCTTTCCTGGACCAGACGTACGATATCGTCCGCGTCGATTGCGGTGGGATAACGGATGTCGAGCCAAGCCTTGGTAGCGGTGGCGTCGTGCCGCAGCATGCCGAGGTTCACGGTCAGGCGCCCTAGCCGCTCGTCCGTGCAGGCGATGCCCAGCGCCTCGCCGTAGTCGTCCGCGACCAGAAGATCGAGGAGTGGATCGTAGAGTTTCTGTCCGAAGAGCCGATGCGCCTCGCGAATGGCGTTCACGCCCTGGTCAGGCTGCGAGGCGTGCGCCGCCTGCCCGAGCACGTCGAAGACCCGGCGCGGTTCGTCCGAATCCGGCACCACCTGCACGCCGAGCTCTTTCGCCATTTCCTGCACCGCCTCGGTCGGCAGCGGCTGGGCCAGTTCGACCCTGGCGTGGTCCGGCACGACGTTCGGCTGTTGGCCCGCCTCGAGCGCATAGCGCTGAGGAAGCTGCGCGGCACGTTCGAGTCGCAGGCTGAGCCCGCCCTTCTCGCCGTGCACGAGCGGAAAGTCGCCGTCGGGCGTGAAGCCCAGCTGTGGTCTCTCGCGGTTCTGGAGGTAGTGCTCCATGCACTGCCAGAAGCTTTCCTCGTCGCCGCCGGCGATCAGCCGCACACGACGATTCAGTTTCGGACCCTGCGCGGCGACGGCCGCGAGCGCGATGAGTGCGGCCGCGGCGGGACCCTTGTCGTCGATCGCGCCACGGCCGAAGAGACGACCGCCCTGTACCGTGCCGGCATAGGGCGGTACGGTCCACCCGTCGCCCTCGGGTACCACGTCGAGGTGAACGAGCACGCCGACAATTTCGTCGCCTTGTCCGATCTCGATTTCTGCAGCATAGCCGTCATCATCGTGCTGGCGGGTGAGACCGAGCCTTTGCGCCTCGGCGAAGAACGCGTCGAACGCCTTGCGCACGCTGGGGCCGAACGGCGCTCCGGGCTGCGCAGTTTCACGGACGGAACGCACGCGGATAAGGGCGCGCGCGACGCGAAGGATCTCCTCGGACGAAATCTGCCAGTCCATCCTAGGCACCTCCGTTCGGGCTGCCAAGCCTTGAGTTCCGCGACGGGGCTTTGGTTCCTGCTGCGAACGCAAGAACTGCCGCCAGCGCAATCAGGATGGCGAGCGCGAGCCAGGCTGCACCAAAGCCGCGCGCCTGCGCCACGAGACCGAAGAGAGGTGGCCATATGGCCGAACCGGCGAACACAGACGTGCCGATCAGGCCGATGGCCTGGCCAGAACGCGCACCGGATACGCGCTCGCCGCCCCAGGTGAGCACGAGAGCGTTCCAGCCGATGGCGCCCGCGCCCGCGAAGAAGTATGCGACGCCTCTCAGGACGATGGGCACGCTGCCGAGGTGGGTCGCAAGAGCGATGCCGAGTGCGCCGAGAATGGCCGCGAGGGCGACCACGCGCGGCCGGGAATGCAGGCGGTCGCTGAGCTGTCCGAAGCCTACACGACCCGCGGCGCCACCCAGCTGGGCGATAGCCAGCAGAATGCCGGCGACAGCTATGGGGGCGCCGCCGGGGGCAGACACGACGGTGTAGGTCAGGAGACCGTACTGGCCCGATGCGAGCATAAAGCCGATCAGTGCCGGCAGGGCGATGCGACGCAGGTCGCCGCCAAGTGGCGGCCGGTCCGCTGGAGGAACGCGCTGTGCGACGGGAGCCGCCGCGGCGAGCACAAGGTTCAAGGTGGCGGCGGCCAGGGCGAGCCAGAGCCACGGCGCCTTCGCGCCGGAGACCTGCGCCAGCGATGGCAGGGCCGCCGCGGCGATGGCGGCGCCAAGCGGCACGCCGGTCTGGCGGATGCCCATGGCGAGCCCGCGCGACTTGCCGGCGAAGCCGTCGAAGATCACGCGGGCGCCGGCGATCGGCAGGGCACCGAGGCCGAAGCCGGTCGCTGCCAGAGCCAGGGTGAGACTTAGATAGTTTGCCTGCGTTGCTATGCTCGCGCCGGCGAGCACAGTGACGAGCGATGCGCCAAGGAGGACGGGCCGGACACCGTAGCGGTCGATGAGGTACCCGCCGAGCAGCATGGCAAGCATGACGCCGACGGACGTGGCGCTGACGAGCGTTCCCGCCTGGGCGAGGCTGAGGGCCAACGGGGCGCCGAGCGCATAGCTGAGCACGGCCACTCCCTGTTGCATCGTCGACATGCCGACCTGCGCCGTGGTGGCCAGTGTCAGCAGCAGGGCAGGGGGGAGTTTGGCCTTCGTTGCGGTGGTCATTCCATCACCACACAAGGCATTCGGCGAGACGCTGCCGACATCCCTGCGTGCGTACAGGCCAGGATCGGTGCCGAGGTGGGCGAAGAGGTGTGTCGGTCGGGAGGGGTGGGCATGGCACGCAGGCGGAGCATCCAGGTGGTTCGAGCCACGCCCCGCAGGGAGGACAGCGCGGACGCCATGCGCCGCCTCCAGGGCGAGCAGGCACTGCAGTCCCTGAGGCGACTGATCGGCCTCGAGCAGGTAAAGCGTACGGTGGATGAACTCCTGGCGTTCCAGCGCGTGACCGCGCGCAAGCAGGCTGCGGGGATCAGGACGCATGCTCAGACGCTCCACATGGTCTTCCGCGGCAATCCGGGCACGGGCAAGACGACGGTCGCAAGGCATCTCGGCAAGATCTTGCACGGGGTCGGCATTCTGCAGCGCGGCCATCTGGTGGAAGTGGAGCGTGCCGATCTCGTAGGCGAATATATCGGCCACACGGCGCAAAAGACCAGGGCAGCGCTTAGGCGCGCCTTGGGAGGCGTCCTCTTCGTCGACGAGGCCTACGCCCTGTCGCGTGGCGGAGAGCGGGACTTCGGCCGTGAGGCGATCGATACACTGGTGAAGTCCATCGAGGACCGCCGCGCCGAGTTGATCGTTGTCCTTGCAGGTTATCCGCGCGAGATGGATCGCTTCATCGCGAGCAATCCCGGTCTCTCCTCGCGACTGCCCATTCTGCTGGACTTCCCGGACTATGGGGCGGACGAGCTGCTGCTGATCGCGGAAGAACTTCTCGCCGAGCAGGACTGCCACCTCGAAGACGGCGCGCGCGAGCGGCTGCGCAGCCTATTCGAGGAAGCCGAACGGCGCGGTGGCGTCCTCTCGGGTAACGCCCGCCTGTCACGCAACATTGTCGAACTGACCCTGCGCCGGCAGGCCCTGCGCCTGGACGCGCAGCGCAGCTGGCGGCGCGCCGAGCTGACAGCGATAGCGGCCGCGGATCTGCCCGAGCTCGAGGCGGTCCTGCCGCACGTCAGGAGAGACGCAGCCTGGCACATGCCAGAAGATAGCGTATTCGCTTGAGGGGAGGCTTGGTGGGAACGAGTTCGGCGCCGGGGATGCGAGGTGCCTGCCTGTCGTCGACTTGCCGGCACTACGCAGGAACCTTCGCGTTTGCGGCCAATTGGGGAAGGGCAAACTCGCCCGGGCAGGGCTTCGAGCAGCCCCGTGCCGTCGTTTCCGGCGGTGGCGTACGAGATCGGTCTCGCATTGCGCAGGGTGCCTGGAACATTTCCGGGGGAGGTGATCTCGGCTTTGGACTTCGACCGCCCGCGCCGTCCATTCGCTGGGGCCGATCTGGAGCACTACTTCACCGCCGAACCGAAGGTGGCCTCGCAGGAGCGCGAGGTGCGGTTCAGCGTGCTGGGGCAGGAATATCGCTGCACTACCGATACCGGGGTCTTCGGCAAAGCGGGCCTGGACGAGGGCACGCGGCTCCTGATCGAGCATGCGGCGGCATGGCCGGGCGCCCGCGTGCTGGATCTCGGCGCCGGTTGGGGACCTGTCGGCGTCGTCATCGGCCAGCGCTACGAGGCCGAGGTCTGGGCGGTTGAGAGCAACGCGCGGGCTGCCGCGCTCTGCGAGCGCAATCTTGAGCGCTGGGGCGTTCATCACCGCGTCGTACTGGGCGACGGCCTCGAGCCGATCACAGGCGAGCGGTTCGACCTCATTCTCCTGAATCCGCCCATCCGGGCCGGCAAGAAGGTGTATTACCCATGGCTCAAAGGCAGCCGGCAGCACCTGCGCCCGGGTGGCTCGCTCTGGGTCGTCGTGCGTACGAACCAAGGCGCCCGGAGTTTGCGGGAAGAGCTGACCCGGCATTTCGCCAAGGTCGAGGATATGGCCTTTGACCGTGGCTATCGCGTCTACCGCGCGAGCTGATCGGCGGTCCAGCCGGCGATGAGTTCGAGGATCTGCGCCTGAAGGCGCAGGGGAGCCTCGCGGAGCAAGGCGTGACCGAGCCCTTCGTAGATCTCGCAGCGCACCGGCCGCTCGAGCGTGCGCAGCGCCAGGCAGAGCTCCTCGGTATGATGCGCGGGCACGACGCTGTCGTTCGCACCGTGCACGAGGAGCACCGAGGCCTGCATGTGGTGTGCCTGCAGCAGCGGCGACCCTCTAAGATAGGGCTCCGGATCCTGCCAGGGCGGGGCGAGGCCAGAGAGGGCCGTAGCCTCCCTCAGGTCGCCCGAGCCCCAGAGGCTGAAAAGGTCTGTCGGCGCTCCGATGGCGACGGCCGCTCGCCATGCGTCGGTCGTCCTCGAGAGCAGCATGAGGGCGAGGTATCCGCCCACGCCTTCGCCTACCACGGCGACGCGCGATGTGTCGATGCCCTGGTGCAGCGTGCCGCAGCGCAGCATCAGGGACTCCATCTCGAGCAGCAGGGTCGCCGGATCCTGGGCGGCCTGTGCCGCCTCCGCCGGTCGCAGCGCCAATCGCAGCACAGCGAGTCCCTGTCCCCGCAGGGCCTGCGCCAGGAGGCTCGAGACACCGCCTGTCGCGGAGTCGGGCGGGTCGGCGAGCACCAACGCGAGCGGCATAGCGCGCAGGTCACCTGGCGGCAACAGGAGGCCAGCGTCAAAGGCTGTCCCGCCGAGGTGTTCCGGCGCCGCGAAAGTCGCGTCGGCCAAAAAGAGCTCATGGTGATCGCTGCGCAGGGCGACCTGACCGTCTTCGTCGCGCACGAGAACTTCCGGCGGACTGCCCGCGGGCGCGGCCAGGAGAGCGAAGCGATCGCCGGCCGAAGTCGTCGCGAACGACTGGATGCTGAGCCCCTGCGTCGGCTCCACCTGCCAACGCCCGCTGGCGATGCTGCACCGGGCCAGAGCCGCTGCGCCCTCGCTGCAGAGGAGGGCGAGAAGTGCCTGCCCGTCCCCGGTTACGAAGAGATCCGGGCGCACTGGGACGTCATCCTGGACGTAGCCCGCAAAGGCACCCGGCCAGGGCGCCCCTGACACCCGCGCCGACTGACCGGCGAGGTCGATGCGCCAAAGAGAGGGCTCCTCGTCACCCTTGCATCCGAAGGCGAAGAGCGAGCCTCCGTCGGGCGCGAAGACGGGCCTTGCCCACCTCGCCTGCCAGGGCGTGAGCAGTCGCCAGGGACCGCCGTCGACGGGGACGGTCGCGACGGCCATGTCACCCGCAGCGGAGGTGAGCGTGCATGCGATATGGCGACCAGCTGGAGCGAAGACGGCATCTGCGTGGTCAAAGGCGTCGCTGCTCAGTTGCCGCCAAGTGCCGTCGAGGTCAAAATGATAGAGTTGACGCATGGTCGGACCGGCTGGTCCGACCGATGACAGCACTGCGATCTGGTGACCGTGCGGTCCCCAGGCATAGCTGTCGACGCCGTGGCGGAGGACGGTGAGCGGAACTGCCTCACCGCCGCCGAGGGGGAGCAGGTGGACCTGGTCCACGCCAGCGTCCCGGCGCAAAAAGGCGAGGTGGCGGCCGTCCGGCGAAAACCACGGGCGATGATCGGCCGGTCCGCGTGTGAGGGGCCTCGGGGCGGCTGCATCCGTGCCGAGAAGGTAGATGGAACGCCTGTAGCCGCCTGACGTCGGGTCGGGTTCGGCAAGGCAGTACGCGACCGCTGCGCCATCCGGCGACATGGCGATATCATGCAGTCGTCGCAGGTGGAAGATATCCCTGGGGCGAAATGCCCGCAACGCTTGTCGCCTCCTGAGGGGTTCTCTGTGGATCTGTCTTCGCGTCCGGCGCGGGACATCCCTCGCGGTAGGAGGCCGAAGCCTCCATGGCTGGCCCGCTCAATGCGGGTTGCGGAATCGACGGGAGACGAGGCAGGAGTTCATGACGGACGGACCGGAGCGCGCGCTGATGGTGTATGCGGGTCCTCGCCGGGGGGCCGACCTTGCGTTTTATCTCGAGGAGCTAAGGGGACTTTGCGAGGCAGCCGGAGCCGAGGTGGCGGGAGATGTCGTACAGAATCTGCCGCAGCCCGACGCGCACGGCTATCTTGGCTCGGGGAAGTTGACAGAGACGGCCCAGGATGCGGCGGAGCTGGGCGCGACGCTGCTGGTGGCGGCAGACTCCCTGAGCTCCAGGCAGGAGCGGGAACTCGAGCGGCAGACCCACCTGAAGATCGTGGATCGCACCGCCCTCATCCTTGATATCTTCGCCCAAAGGGCGATCACTCAGGAAGGAAAGCTGCAGGTCGAGCTGGCGCAGCTCACGTATCTCCTGCCGCGGTTGCGACGGTCGGCAGGCAGCCTGTCGCGCCTTGGCGGCGGCATCGGCACGCGCGGACCGGGCGAATCCAAGCTCGAGAGCGATCGCCGGCGGCTGCGCCAGCGCATCGCGGAACTCGAGCGCCGACTCGCTGTCGTAGAGCGCCAGCGCGCGGTATCGCGCCAGGAACGGCGCGACACCGCGCGTGTGGCCCTGGTTGGCTACACCAACGCGGGCAAGAGCACCTTGCTTCATGCCCTGACCCAGGGCGGCGGCGGTGGCGAGGACAGGCTCTTCGCGACGCTTGACCCTTTGACGCGTCGTCTGCTCCTGCCGAATCGGCAGGAGGTCCTCCTCACCGACACCGTCGGCTTCGTGCAGGATCTGCCGACCGAGCTGGTCGCCGCGTTCCGCGCGACACTGGAGGAGACGGTGTTCGCGGACATCCTGCTGCACGTCGTCGATGCTTCGCACCCCGAGTGGCAGCGCCAGATGGATGCGGTGCAGGCGACGCTCCGGGCGATCGGCGCGGGCGACCTGCCGCAGATCGAAGTATTCAACAAGATCGACCGTCTGGCGCCGTCCGCCGCGTCGGGACTGCCTGGCGTGGCCGTATCGGCCACCGCGCGTCTGGGCATCGAGGGGCTCCGTGCCGCGATCTCGGATCGGCTGCGCGAGCGCAGGGTGTTGCGCCTGTTTGTCATCCCGCTCAGCCGCGGCGACATCCTGGCGCAGGTGCGGGCACACGGCGAGGTGCTCAAGGAGGAGGCGAGCGAGACGGACATGCGCGTGGAGGCCCTGATCGACAGGGCGTGGGCGGGCCGGATCGCGTCACAGCTGCATGACTAGGCTCGAGGAAGCGCAGGCGCGTGCAGAGGATGCTCTCACGCGCGCGCGCGCGGCTACCTTCGCTCTTGCGCGCGTCAATGCGGCCCGTGTACTGCGAGCCTTTCAGGCGGCAGGAGTCGCGGAGTACGATTTTGCGCCATCGGTCGGCTACGGTTACGGGGATCGCGGCCGCGAGAGCCTCGGCCTGGTCTTCGCCGGAGCGCTCGGCTGCGAGGCTGCCCTGGTGCGCTCGCAGATCGCGTCGGGGACGCATGCGATCGCGCTCGCCCTCTGGGGCGTGCTGCGTCCAGGCGGCGAACTCCTGATCGCCACGGGCGAACCGTACGACACGATGCGTTCGGTGCTGGGGCTGAGACCTACGCCGCGGTCGTTCCGCGAGTGGGGCATCGAGACGCGGGTCCTGCCCATGGCGGAAGGGCTCGATCCGCAGCGCCTCCGGGCGGCCTTCAGCCCGAAGACGCAGGCGGTGCTCTTTCAGCGCTCGCGCGGCTACGCCCGGCGCCAGGCGTTGCGCCCAGACGATCTCGATCCGGCCCTTGCCGCCTGCAGGGAGGCTGGGGTCGTCTCGGTCGTGGACAATTGCTATGGCGAGTTCGTCGACCTGCGCGAGCCTGCGGCCGATCTTCTCGTCGGGTCGCTCACGAAGAATCCGGGCGGCGGGCTGGCGCCGGGTGGCGGCTACATCGCCGGCCGTCGCGACCTCGTCGACGCGGTGGCTGACCGCGTCACCGCGCCGGGGCTCGGTGCGGACGTCGGGGCGTTCCCCGGCGGCAAGCGCAGTCTCTTCCAAGGGCTCTACATGGCGCCGCAGGCAGTGGCCGAGTCGCTGGCAACCGCCGAGTACGCGGCCGCCTTCGCGCAGGCCCTGGGCTGTTTCGTCGATCCGCTGCCGGGTGCCCTCAGGGGTGACATCGTGCAGCTCGTCGGCTTCGGCGACCGCGATCGCCTGCTGCGCTTCGCCCAGGCCCTCCAAGGGGCGTCGCCAGTCGAGAGCAGGGCTCGTCCGGAGCCTGAGGAACTGCCCGGATATCCCGATCCCGTGCTGATGGCCGGGGGCACCTTCATCAGCGGAGCATCGCTCGAACTGAGCATCGATGCGCCGATGCGCCCGCCATGGGATGGCTACCTGCAGGGCGGCATCTCCGCAGCCTATGCTGCGGCGGCCATTGCACAGGCGTTCGCGGCGGCATTCGGCGAGGCTTGAGACGGGCCCTCTTCGCATAGGCGTTAGCGGGTGAGGCTCTTGACCTTCCTGCTGGCGACAGCGGTCGCGTTCGGCTGGCTTCTGGTGCTGGCGGGGTTCCGCCAAGGGCACTGGCTGATTGCACTCGGGCTCGTACTCTCGCGTCTTTCGGGTGCGATCGGCACGCGCTACTTCGTCGAGATCGGCGCGCTCTGGCTGGTGGCTTGGATTTTCGAACGCATCCTGCAGTCTGCACTGCAGGAGAACGGCCTTGGGCGCGGCCTGCCGCGATGGTTGCCGCTGGCCGGGTCCCTGGTGGGCGCGGGCGTGGGCCTCGTGCTGGCCGGAAACCAGACGGCGACCCTCTATGGCGGATTCCTCGGCGCTCTGGTGGCGGGCTGGATCCGGGGCGCAGGCGAACTGCGCCACCTGAGCCCGATCTTTTGGATATCGGAATTCGTCCGCATCCTCTGCCTCTTCATCTCGGCCGTCTGGCTCATCTTCCGCCTGACCTAGGGCGTGGGGGACTCCCAGGGGCACGTGTCGAAGGAAGTCCTGAGGTGGCGCGATGGACGTCCAGATCCGGCCCGTGCGTCTCGAGGACGCGGCCGCACTGCACAGGATCCAGCTGCAGCCCGAAGTGCTGCCCTACATCATGCCGCTGCCGAGCCTTCGCCTGAGCCGTTTGGAGGAGTTCCTGAAGGGCATCGGCCCCGACC
>JAJYNV010000037.1:4671-10236 GCA_021786135.1 Bacillota bacterium | reverse complement strand
GGCACGGCGGTCGAGATGTCCGGCGGCATCAGCCGCCCGCCGATGAACGAGACGCCCGCGTCCCGCCGGATCTACGAGAAGGCGGCCGCTGCCGCGGCCGCCGAGGGCTTCGAGTTGCCGGTAAGAGGCGCCGGGGGCGGGAGCGACGGCAATTTCACCGCCGCTCTGGGCGTCCCGACGTTGGACGGTCTTGGCGCTGTAGGCTCCGGCGCCCACGCCGATCACGAGCATGTGGTCGTCTCCACCATCGCCCCGCGCGTCGCCTGGCTCGCGCGATTCCTCGCGGAGATGTGAGTGCTGCCGAAGCCGTCGGCGAGCCGATACCGTAAGACCCGGCGTACCGCGCGACGTCGTCCCCGCCGCACCCAGCGGCAGGGACGACGCCCGGTTTTAGACGGCTACCTGGGAAGGTCCGCGCCCGTTGTGCGAAAGCTTTCCCATGCCTGTTCCACGAGTTCGGGGTGCAGAAAGAGGTCCGCCGCGGCATGCGCCAGGGACTCCGCCACGTGCAGCATGGCCTCCTGACCGCGCTCGCTGCGGGAGGCCTCGGCGAACTCTCGCGAGTGGCCTGCGACGCCGTCCGGCGCGATGGCGACGTAGGGGTGGATGGCGGGCAGGACGAGCGAGACGTTGCCGATGTCCGAAGAGCCTGTGCCGCCGCGCAGGACTGGTTCCTCGATCGTCTCGCCCGTCTCGCTCAGATACTTTCCGAAGAGGTTCGCGAGCACCCGGTTATTCTTGCGCTCGGCGTACGTCTTCCCCACCTCGAACTCCACCCGCACGCCGGACGCGGCCGCGGCGCCCTCGGCACAGGCCTTAACCCGCTGCCAGAGGTCCTGTGTCGCGTCCTGCGTCAGTGCCCGCACCAGGAATGCGCCCTCCGCGTACTCCGGAACGATGTTCGGCGCCGCGCCGCCGTTCGTGACGATGCCGTGGATGCGCGCCGTCTCGGGCATGTGCTGGCGCAGCCCGTCGATCATGACGAAGGTGTGGATGAGGGCGTTCAGGGCGTTGCGCCCCTGTTCGGGACTCCCAGCGGCGTGGGCCGCCTTGCCATAGAACTTCATCGTGATGTGCATGGAGGCCGTTGCGTGGCGGACAAGCCAGGTGTGGGTTCCCGGATGGAACATCATGGCGGCGTCGACGCCCTCGAAGGCGCCCTCCTCGACCATGATGACCTTGCCGCCCGCGCCCTCCTCGCCGGGGGTGCCGACGGCGAGAAGCTCTCCAGACAGCGCGTCGCCCAGGCCGGCGCGCGCCGCGAGCGCGCCACCCAGCCCTGCTGTGGCGATCAGGTTGTGGCCGCAGGCGTGCCCCACGCCTGGCAGGGCGTCGTACTCCATCAGGATGGCGATGCGCGGTTTGGCGCCCCGCATGCCCGCCCGGCCTATGAAGGCCGTCGGCAGCGAGCCGACGCCACTTTGCACCTCGAACCCGTGCGCCGCCAGCGCTCCCGTGAGACGCTGGACCGCACGGTGCTCAGACATCGCGAGTTCAGGATCGGCATGCATCTCAAGGCTCAGGGCAACGAGTTCGTCCCTGATGTCCGCGATCGCTTCGTGGATGCGGTTATGGACCTGTGTCTCCGTCGACATTAGGGTTCCTCCCGTTCGCATCAATTCCCCGGCCGCGCGACGCACGCGGGCATCAGGCCATGCCGCCGGATGCCCCGTCCCGCCCTCGCTCGGAGGTGACAGTTCACAGGACTGCGGTGTCAAGGGCAGCCCCCCTGCCTTCCGCCGCTACAGCGCCGGCGCAGGGCCCTCGAGCGCGGCCGCCACTCGGTCGGGATGCGGCTGGCGCTACGCCGTGGCCTGCTTCGCGTTGCGACCGCGACCCAGCGCGCCCTTCTGGCCCGTCGGGTCGAGGGCGTCGCGCAGGGCGTCGCCGATCAGGTTGAAAGCCAAAACGGTGATCACGATCATCACTCCGGGGAAGATGGCGAGCCACGGCGCCGTCTGCACGAAGGTCTGCGCGTTCGTGAGCATGTTGCCCCAGCTTGGCGTGGGTGGCTGGATTCCGTAGCCGAGGAAGCTCATCACCGATTCCGACACGATCGCCTGCCCGACCTGGATCGTGCTGTTGACGATCAGCGGGGCGATCGCGTTCGGCACGATGTGGCGGAACAGGACCCGCGTCGATCGCGACCCGATGGAGCGTGCCGCCTCGACGTAGTTGAGCGACCTCAGCCCGAGCACCTGGGCGCGCATGATGCGCGCCGGATACATCCAGGCCGTGAGCCCGATGATCAGCGAGATGTCGAAGATGCTCTGCCCGATGGTCACCGATAGGAGCAGCAACAGGAAGAGTCTCGGTATGGAGAGCGCGATATCCACGACGCGCATGGCGATGAAGTCGACGGTGCCGCCGAAGAACCCGGAGATGGCCCCGACGAGGCCTCCCAGGCCCACGCCGATGAGCATCGCCAGGAATCCGACGAGCAGGGAGATGCGACCGCCGAACAGGATCCGGGTGAACTCGTCGCGACCGAGGTCATCCGTGCCCATCAGGTGGTGCAGCGAAGGCGGCGAACCAAACGCGGTGAAGTCGATTGCATTCGGGTTCGTGCCCGTGACCACCGGTCCCAGAAGGCACAAAACGATGACGACGAGCAGCACTGCAGCGCCGACGATGGCCAACTTATGCAAGAGAAGGCGTCGCCAGAAGGAAGGCGGCCTGATCAGCAGTTGGCTTTCTTGCGCTTCAGCAAGCGGACTAGCAGCGCCCAACGCTCATCATCCTAACTGTATTGAATGCGGGGATCGACGACGGCGTAGATGATGTCCGTCAGGATGTTGACCACGACAACCGCCAGCGAGACCAGAACCGCCATGCCTACCACCACGGGGTAGTTCCCGTCCTGCAAGGAGTCGAAGAACAGGCGTCCCATCCCTGGCCAGGCAAAGACGGTTTCCGTGATCAGCGCACCGGAGATGAGAAACGCGAAGTCCAGCATCATCACCGTGATTACCGGCAGCAGGGCGTTGCGCAGGGCGTGGCGATACAGCACCCGCCGTTCGGGCGCCCCCTTGGCGCGGGCCGTCCGGATATAGTCCTGCTGCATCACCTCAAGCATGCTGGACCGCACATAGCGGCTCTCCTGGGCCAGCGTGTACACGACCAGCGTGATAACCGGCAGGATAAGGTGTTTGACGTTGTCCAGAAAGGAATAGGGCACGCCGGGCGTCACCATGCCAAATGTCGGCAGCCAATGCAGATCGACGGAGAAGACCAGGATCAGGATGATGCCGAGCCAGAACACCGGCATCGCCATGCCTGCGTAGGACAGCACCGTCATGGTGTAGTCGAACGCGGAGTACTGGCGCGTCGCCGAGACGACGCCAAGCACGAACGCCAGCAAGTACGAGATGATGAGTGCGGTGACCATGAGTTCGAGGGTCGCGGGCACGCGGTCGCCGATGACGGCCAGCACCGGCCGCCCGTCGACGAACGACCTGCCAAAATCACCGTGCAGCGCCTTCCCGAGCCAAGACACGTACTGCATCCAGAGCGGCTTGTTCAGTCCGAACTGTATGGTCAGATGCTCAATCTGGGCGTGGGTTATCGTCGGAAGGTTCAGGTACATCGCAAGCGGTCCGCCGGGCAGGCTGTGCGAGATGAGGAAGATCAGAGCCGTGATGCCGATCATGATCGGTATACTGAGCAGGACGCGCCGTGCAATATAGGCCCACATAGTACCCCCTGCTGACTCTTTCGGCCGAGCATCCCGGCTCGGGATCCCGGCGCATGTCCGCACGCCCATTTGAGAAGGAGTGCAGCAGCACTGCAAATGCTGCTGCACTCCCGCACTCAGATGCTTCCCGTCGGAGGGAGTGCGGAGCCGCCGATCGCTACTTGCTCAGAGTCCAGTTGTACGCCTGGAAGGTGTTCATCACGAAGGGGTTCGGGGTGTAACCGTTCATGCCTCTCGTCGCGTCGACACCCTGCGCGGCGAAGTAGTACAGGCTGGGCATCTGGGAGGCCTCGATCTGAGCGATCTGGTTGAAGATCGCCTTGCGGGCTGTTATGTCCATCGTCGACTCTTCCTCGGTCAGGAGCTTCGACACGGTCTGGTTGCACCAGAAGCCGTAGTTTGAGCCGTCGGGCGGGAACGCCTGGCAGCTGTCAGCGCGCCATGTGCGGAGATCCGGGTCTGCCGCGCCGCCGGCCTCGTACTCGGCGATCTGGAACTGGCCATGGTAGAGGATCGTGCCGAAGAATGTGCTCGCCGGGTAGTTCTGGATGTTGAGCTTGATACCGACCTGGAGCAGGTTCTGCTGGATGATCTGCTCCGTCTCGGCGCGCGGCACATTGCCGGACGTCGTCGAGTAGGTCAGCACGAGCTGCTTGCCGTCCTTGACGCGGATGCCGCCGGGACCCATCTTCCAGCCCGCCTCATTGAGGAGTTTGTCCGCCATGGTCGGGCTGTACGGGTACGGCTTGATGGCCGGGTCGTAGCTCCAGTATCCCGGAACCTGCGAGTCCGCGATCAGCGTGCCGTGGCCCTTCAGCACGTACTTTACGATCGCCGAGCGGTCGATGGCGTACTCGAGGGCGCGGCGCACGTCGACGTTGGCCAGGATCGGGTTCTTGAGGTTGAGCTGCGCCCACTCCCAGTCCGGCTGGTTGTACTCGTACAACTTGACGCCGGAGATGGCCTTCACTGTCGACAGCTGGGTGATGGGGACGCCGAAGTACAGGTTGATGTTGCCGGCCTGCAGGGCCGAGAGCAGGGTGTTCTGGTCAGGGATGATCTGGAAGACGAGCTTCTTGATGTGGGGCTTGGGCCCCCAGTAGAGCGGGTTGGCAACCTCGACGATGCTGGCGTCATGCGTCCAGGAGACGAACTTGTACGGTCCGAGGGTCGGCACGGGGTCCTCGTTGTACTGGAAGTAGTTGACCTGCGAGGGCGGTACCGTGTCGAACACATGGGCAGGGATGATGGAGATGTTGAAGTTCGACCAGCACGTGCTGAGGTACGAGGCCAAGGGCTTGTACAACGTCGTGACGACCGTCAGCTTGTTCGGCGCCGACATGCTCTTGATGTCGGTGAATCCCTCGGTGGTGACGGCATTGACATGCGGGTTCTGCATCAGCTTGGCAGTCTCGATCATGTCCTGGGAGGTGAAAGGGACCCCGTCGGACCACTTGACGTTAGGCCGGAGGTGAAAAGTGTAGGTCAGGCCGTTCTTCGAGATGCCACCGTTCTGCAGCGTAGGCACCACGGTGGCGAGGTCGGGGACGAGTGTTCCGTTCTGCGCAAGGTCGAAGAGGTTCGGCATCATCGGGCCATCGACGATGCCGGTGTACGTCATCGCCGGGCCGATGATGGGGTTCAGGGTCGCAGGCTGCTCCTGGATGCCAATCACCGCGGAGCCGCTTGGAGTGTAACCGCCTGCGGACGCCACCATCGCGGGCGAGAACGCCACGCTGACGGAAGCCAGCATCCCTGCACCGAGAAGTGCTGCGAGAAGGGGCTTGAAACGGTTCACAGAATTCCCCCCAGTCATTTCCTTATAGATGCAGATCGGTTCGCCATTGCAACCGTGGTTCCTTCCCCCGTCA
>JAJYNV010000037.1:0-4661 GCA_021786135.1 Bacillota bacterium | reverse complement strand
CCGTTTCTGAATTTTCTATGATTCTTTTGGACCATTCGCCCCGGTCTTCACCCTACAGAGCATCTAATGATTTTGGAATTATAACTTAATATAAGGACTGGTACATTCAGACAGAACCGCCACGCTATGCGCCCACCCCGACCCAATGGTCGAAGGTGGGCGCATGATATCCGTGGGACCGGCGCCGGACCAGCTCACAAGGATCGCTTGCGGGCTACCATTTTGCACGCCCGGTCGCGCCGCTGCGGCGGGCCAGCTGCCCCGCCCGTCCAATCAGAACCGGATCAGGTACTCGTACGCTGCCTCGAGCGCCTCCTGCACGATCTCCTCACCGGCAGTCTCACTAGCCTTCGTCGCGTCGCCGAGGGCCCCGTTGCGCGTCAGGATGTCGAATCTCTGCGGTACCTCGATGCCCTCGACTTTGAACCCCCGCTCGACCAGGAGGTCCCCCGCCACGGCGGCCTCCTTCCTGAAAGTCCAGGGAGCGAGGATGAGCGCCTGGGACATCTCCCCCTCGCAGGCGTGGCCTGTGATCGGCGAGAGCACGTGCTTGGCCCTTGCCGTACGCGCGAGGCTCGTGAAGGAAGTCCAGCCGCACCGGCTGTCCTCGTACTTCACCATCAACCGCTGCATCAGCATCGAAAGAGCCGGCCTGTTGCCACCATGTCCATTGATGAAGAAGAACTTGCGCAGTCCGTGTTGGTGCAGAGAGTCGACGATTTGCTCGCAGACGTGCAGGAAGGTCTCAGGATCCAGGGTGATGGTGCCGGGAAACTTCATGTGGTGCGGCGACACGCCATACGGCAGGAGGGGCGCGACAACGGCCCGGGGGTATAGCTTCGCGCCGAGAAGGCGGGCAAATCCCGCAGCTCTCCCGGCATCGACCCCGAACGTGCCGTGAGGACCGTGCTGTTCCGTACTGCCGACAGGGATGAGCGCAATCTCCACTTTCTCGAGCGCAGAGCGGAACTCCGGCCAAGTCATGTGATCGAGTACGTAGCACTGTTCCTCTTCCAAGGAGCGGACACCCCCAATTCATCTGGGACGGCTGGATGTGGCATAAGCCGTAACCAAGCCCTTACAGTGCATTATACCCTTTATCATTGGAAACGGACGCCCAGATCCTATATTGTAAGCCGGCATTGGATAACTTTGATGCATCCAATACGCCGGTAAACGAAAACGGCATCTCCTGGGCCTCCGCAGCTACTCCCACGCTGGTGACGTAACGGTGAGGGGGTCCTGCTCGCTGCCCCCGCATGCCTCGCAGGTGGTCTTGGCGGCCGCCAGCATCGGTGTCGACGGATGCGTGAGAAGGCCGTAAACAGAGCCCGTTCGTGAGAGCGGCATGCGGTGCGAAGAGCTGGTCCTCCGGGCCGCCCCGGGTGCCGCGCCGGGCTCATGTCCGTAGGCCAAGCGCGCTATGGGGAGACATCCCCGCCAGCATCACGCTGAAGGTATCGAGGATTGGTCGAGTGCGATCCGCCGTACCTCCGCGTCGAGATCCTCCAACCGCGTCTGGGCGGCGAAACCTGCAACTTCCTGCGTGACGGATATCGGGGGAGCCGCCTTCCCAGGCGTCAGTAGATGTGCCGGGGATCGACGCTGTAGTGCCTCAGGGCCTCTGCCACCAGGGACTGGGTGCCCAGTACCAACACGAGTCCCGCCGCGCCAGCGAGCGCCTCGGCTTCCCTCAGCGCCTCCGCGAGCGTTGGGGCCGACGACGACGACACAAAGCTAGCCGCGTAAGCGAGGGCGTCCTCGGGATAGCTGAGCCGCGCCGTCGCCGTGCGAGTGACGATGATGTGCCCGGCGGCCGCGCCGGCAACCGAGATGACCCCCCGGTAGTCCTTGTCCACCGGCACGCCGATCACAGCCACGATGGGGCTCCTGCCGCGGGCCTTCGCGAAGCGCACGGCCGCTTCGGCCGACGCCCGCACGATCGCACCGTCCACGATCACGTCGGGTGAGGCCGAGATCTGCTGCAGGCGACCCGGCAGCTGGAGTTCGGCCCAGAGCGGCCTCTCGATTGCCTGACCGAGCAGTTGCTCTGCCGCCGCGAGCGCCAGCGCCGCATTGCTTGCCTGGTACAGGCCCGCGGGGCGAAAGGGCATCCGCCGCGTGCCCTCGGCGCCGGGCGTCGAGATGGCGACCTCGGACGGGCGGGCCTCGCCCAGGAACCCCTCACCCTCGACGAGGAGCGTGGCGCCGACGGCTGCGGCCCTGTCCCGCAAGATGGCGAGCGCGGACGGCTCCTGGTGCGCACAGAAGGCGTGGCCCCTGAGCGGAATCGCCCCTGCCTTGTGGCGCGCGATGTCCTCTAGCTCAGGTCCCAGCTCGGCGGGGTGCTCCAGCCGCACCGTCGTGATCGCCGCGACGCTGTGGCCGAAGCGGGTAGACTCGTCGAGCAGGCCGCCACGCCCTGCCTCGACGACGGCCGTGTCGATCCCCATCTGCTGGAAGTACCGTAGCGCGAACAGGAGATAGAGGCCAGACGGGCCGAGGTAGACGCCGGAGGGCAAGGTGGCCGCGTACCTGCGGATGAGCGGCTCGAGGTCCTCGACGATCTCACGGAACTCCGTATCGCCTATCGCGCGCCCGTCGACGCGGATGCGCTCCGTCAGGTGGATGAGGTGCGGCGACGTCACAAGCCCGCACCTCTGGCCCGCGCCGCTGAGGGCCGCCGCAGCCAGCGCGGACACCGACCCCTTACCCTTGCTGCCCGTGACGACGAGCATGCGCTGCGGCGCTTCGATGCCGGCGAGATCCGCCAATTCCCGGATGAGCCCAGGATGACGCGCGACATCGGTCCCACCGCATGATGAGGCGCCAAGATAGCCTTCGTAGACGAACTGCAGGTAGTCATCCATTGTTCCGTTCAGTGCCATGACCTCCAGGATCCTTGGCTCCCTGTCTCGGCACCGACTCTACCGGAAGCGGCCCCGCCGGAAAAGGCCCCGGGCGAACAAGCGTGCAAAGTGCCTCCTCCTGGGCTCCGGGTGCGGGAAGGTGAAGACACTCGGAAACTCGGGCTACGACGACGGACCTGGATCGAATCACGCGGTGATCTTGTGTTAGGGTGAGGACAAGCGAGATATTTCCAGATGAGGAGTGGATCCCATATGTCCAGTGATTCAGAGTCCAGTGATGTGCTGTCATGGCGGAGATATCTCCACCAAAACCCAGAGCTATCGTTTAAGGAAATCGAGACAAGCAGGTTCATTGAATCGACTTTGCAGGGATTTGGCGTTCGCACTTGGCGACTTGCGCCCACCGGGGTGATCGCGGAGATCGGCACGGGGGGGCCTATCATCGCCTTGCGGGCGGACATCGACGCGCTCCCCGTCGACGAGGCGACCGGGACTCCTTATGCCTCCGCGAATTTCGGCGTGATGCACGCGTGCGGTCATGATGCGCACGCCGCCATGCTGCTCGCCGCAGCGAAGAGCCTGAGCGTGCGCCCGCCGGCGACGGGAAGGGTGCGGCTTGTGTTCCAGGCGGCAGAGGAACTGCCGCCTGGAGGCGCGCAGCAGCTTGTGGAGGCCGGTCTCCTGGAGGATGTCTCCATGGTCTTCGGCATCCACGTGCAGAGCGGCCTCCCGGTGGGAATGGCCGCCGTCGGCCCGGGACCCGTCACCGCCAATTCCGATCGCTTCGAGATCCTCCTCCACGGCTCCGCCGGTCACGCCGCGCTGCCGCACCAAGCGCGCGACGCCATCGTGATGGCAGGCCACCTGATCCTTGCGCTGCAGACAATCGTCTCCCGCAGCGTGGACCCCATGTCGCCCGCGGCTGTCTCAATCGGCCAGGTGGAGGCGGGCAGGGCGCCGAACATCATCGCCGACCGCGCTCGCCTCGCCGGGACCGTCCGCTCACTCCAAGCGCCTACACAGGCGATCGTCGAGCAGCGCATCCGCGACCTCGCGCAGACGACAGCCACGGCGTTCGGGGGCAGCGCGGAAGTGCGCTACATGCGCGGCTATCCAGGCGTGGAGAACGCCCTCCTGCCGAGCGGGCTGTTCGCGCAGGCTGCCCGGGACGTTCTGGGCGAGGACAGCGTGCAAGGCGCCTTGACGCAGCTCGCCGGCGAGGATTTCGGCCACTACACCCGCAGGGTTCCGGGTGCTTTCCTCTACCTCGGCAGCGGCTCCGAAGGCCGCGACTTCCCCCATCACCATCCTCGCTTCGATCTCGACGAGCGGGCGCTCGACTACGGCGTGCAGGTCTGGCTCCGGCTCGTGGATCTCGCCCTCGACCGACTGGCTGCGCCGGGACCCACATAGAGGCGGCTCCGCTCGCAGGTGCGTCGGATCCCGCCCTTCCTCCCGCCTTTGGCACTCCTCGCAGCTGTGATGGGAATCTCCGACGCGACCCTCAAGCGTGCTATGGTGGAGCATGGTAGGAAAGGCTTTCTACAGTTGACCCACAAGGTAGGTGTCCTGATCCGTGCGGTACTTGGAAGTCTCGAAGACACCCTGGCGCCTGCCCCTCATCGGCCAGGGCACCTGGGGTTTCGGGGAGAACCGGGGTCGCCACCACCAGGAGGTGGAGTCCCTGCGTGAGGGTTTCAGCCAGGGCATGACGCTCGTGGATACGGCTGAGCTCTACGGCGCCGGCGAAAGCGAACGGGTGGTCGGCGACGCGATCGCGGACTGCCGGGA
>JAJYNV010000369.1 GCA_021786135.1 Bacillota bacterium | reverse complement strand
GCGGCGAGCAGTGCGCCCCCGAGCGTTATGCCGAGGGAGAGCAGCATGAGACTGCGCCGGCGGCCGAGCCGTGCGCCGAGGCGGCCGGCCATGGCGCTCAAAGCGCCGCTCGCGAGCAGCGCGAGCGTGAAAAGAAGGCCGATCGTCACGGCCGGTATGCCATGCAGCCGCCAGTAGAGCGCCACCTCGACCGACACGAGGCCGTAGCCGAAGCCGCGCAATGCGGTGGCCGCGATGATCCTCAAGGCATCCCGGCTCCCGACCGGAGCCTTCGCCATTATGCGTCGACCTCGGACTGGCACCAGCGGTAGAGTGCGTCGTAGAGGGGGGCTTCGAGCTGCAGCTTCTGCAGGTCGTCCTCGCCGAAAAGGAGGGCGAAGCCATGCGCGGCGGCGTAAAGGCCCGCCGCTTCCGGAACGATGTCCCTGTCGCCAGACACGTCCGCTCCGTGCACGATCTGGGCCAGGCGATGAAGCGCCGGATCCTTGAGCTCGTACTTGACGATGATCGACTCGAAGCTGCAGCGCCCGTCGACATGCCCGAGCTCGACGCCCTTGACGTCAAAGGGGATGGCGCCTTCGCGCCCGGCTACGGTCATCACTTCGTCACCGGCCACGAAGAGGAATTCGGCTTCGGGGTCGACGAAGCGCCGGATGAGCCAGGGACAGGCGATGCGGTCGACGTTCGCATTCTTGCGGGTGACCCACTTCATGAAGGTGCCTCCGATCAGGTCCTAGTCCCGTCCACGGTAGCACGCATGGCGCAGACGGAACAAGGAGACCGCGGGTCCGGCAAGGGACCCGCGGTCTCGTCACGCCAGGAGCGTCGCCACGATGGCATCGATGTCGCCGAGGTCCCTGGGCGAACGGCCGAGGTGCCGCGCCGCTTCGCTGCCGTCCCGCCCGTAGGCGATGATGGCCGGCATCCTGCCGAACGCCATGAGGCGCCACTCCTGGCCTAAGGCCGAGAGCAATTGGGCCGAGGGGTCCGGCACGCCACGGAACGGGATCTGGTGGTCGCGGAAGTAGGCCTCGAACCTGTCGGCGCTGTCAGGGCCGATGGCCACGACCTCAACGCCCTTCGCCTTCAGTTCCCCATAGCGCTGTGCGAGCTCGCCGAGCTCCTTGCGGCAATAGGGTCAGAGGAAGCCGCGCAGCAGCACCACGATGACCGGTGCGGCCTCTCTGAGGTCCCGGTCGGTGAAGGGTTCGCCGCGGTGATCACGCGTCGAGAACTCCAAAGGCGCCATGCTGCTCCCCCCATCCGCGGTGCGGCAACTCGGTGCGCGATTCGCTGCACTGTGCCGCCCGCCCTGCTTCGGCGCCCCCGCCTAGCGCGCGCTGAGTTCCGCGCGGCCGCTCCGCACGACCCGCGTCCAGCGCACGAGCTCCCGCACGAGCTGTCCCACCAGCTGGCGGGTCTCCCCGTCCTCGAGCCGACCGTCGGCCGAAAACTTGGCCCTCGGTTCGCGCACCAGCACTTCGGGCTTGTTGACGAGGTGCATGTTGGTGAACACGGCCACGTGGCGGAAGTGGAGCTGTGCCCGCACGGTGCCGAAGGTGCCCTGGGACGCGCCCATGATGGCCGCGGGCTTGTCGTAGAGCCCGGAGTCCGCAACCGGCCGGCTTGCCCAGTCGAGCGCGTTCTTGAGGGCACCGGTGAGCGAGTAGTTGTACTCCGGCACCGTGAAGAGGAGCCCGTCCACGGCCTTCACGCGGTCGCGGAACAGCCTGACGGCCTCCGGGGCGCTGTCGCCGTCGAGGTCCGGGTTGTAGAGTGGCAGGTCCCCGATCGGGATCTCCTCGTAGAGCACGTCTTCCGGCATCATCTCGGCGGCCGCGCGCAGCAGCAGCAGGTTGTAGGACTTGGAGCCGAGACTGCCGCAGATGCCGCCGACGCGAATCGCTTCAGGGTCCATGGTGTGCCTCCTCAGCGCCTGTGATAACTATAGATAACATAGCACTTTGGATATGGTTACGCAACAGTTCTCCCAGGCGGCGACAGGAGGTTGACCGGCCGACAGGAAATTGATTCGTCGACAGTGGCGATTTGCGAGGGGGCCCTGCTTTTGCGTTTCAAGGTTGTCCATGCCGCCGATCTTCACCTCGATACGCCGTGCAGCGGCCTTGGTCGCACGGCGCCAGCCGTGGCCGCAGCCCTGCGCGAAGCATCGCTTGAAGCGTTCGCCGGGCTCGTCGAGCTCTGCCTCAGGGAGGAGGCCGCCATCCTGCTGCTGGCGGGTGACGTCTATGACGGGCCGGAGCGTGGCATTCGCGCCGAGCGGCGCCTGAGAGCGGGACTCGAGCGGCTGGGCGTCGCAGGAGTGCGCACATTCGCGGTGCATGGCAACCATGACCCTCTCTCGGGCGACGGTGGGGCGGCGTGGGGTACCGGAACGCATGTCTTTGCGGCGGACGAGGTGACGGCGGTGCCGGTGGAACGCGACGGCACGGTGATCGCCACCGTGCACGGCATCTCCTTTCGCGAGAGGGAGGAGCGCCGCAACCTGGCACGGCTGTTCCGGCCGAGCGGCGAGGGTCTGCAGATCGGTCTCCTGCATGCCAACGTCGGCGATCCGCAGCATGCGCCCTACGCTCCTTGCAGCACCGAGGACCTGCGTGCGGCAGGCATGGACTACTGGGCGCTCGGGCACGTCCACGGGCGCAGGCTCGTGCTCGAAGGCGGCCCCTGGGGCGCGTACCCGGGCGTATTGCAGGGCAGGAGTCCCGCAGGCGGCGAGACGGGAGCCAAGGGGGCGCTGGTGCTCGCCTGCGACGATCGCCTCGGCTTGCTCGAGCCGCCGCGCTTCGTGGCGCTCGATCGGATCCGGTTCGAGACGCTGGAGGTGGACATCTCCGGCGCCATGGATGTGCAGGACGCCATCGACAGGCTCGAAACGGCCGCCCAGACGGCGCGCGAGGAGGCCGAGGGACGCGGCGTGATCCTGCGTGCGACCCTGACCGGAGATTTCGGTCCGGAGGCGGAGCTGCAGCTGCGGCAAGGGGAGATCCTGGCCTCCCTGCAGGAGACCGGTCTCGCCCAGGACCCCTTCGTCTGGTGGGATGCACTCGACCTGCGCACGCGGGCCCCCATCCTGCGCGACGAGATCCGCGGCGGCGGCGACCTGGCCGCGGAAGTGCTGCGCGAGGCGGACCGCCTCAGGGCGTCCCCGGACGATTTGGGACGCATCCTCGGGGAACTCGAGCAGGATCTATCGCGCTTTCCCGTGCGCGATGCCCTGGCGGGGCGGACTCCTGCCGCGGATCTTCTGACGGAGGCCGAGGAGATCTGCCTCAGGCTGCTCACGGGAGGCGACGGGCGGTGATCCTGCGCGGTTGGGAGATCGAAGGGTTCGGCATCTTCCGCGGCATGACGATGGCGGACCTGCCGCAAGGACTCACGCTGCTTCTCGGTCCCAACGAGGCGGGGAAGTCCACCCTGCTCGCCTTTCTCCGCTTCATGCTCTTCGGCTTCCTGCGGGGTGAGCAGCAGAAGCACCTGCCGCTCCTGGGCGGACGACATGGCGGGAGACTCTCTTTCGAGGACCGGGACGGGATCTGGACACTGGAGCGCATCCAGGGGCAGCCGGCGAAGCTCTTCTCCCCGGACGGCCGCCAGCTTGGAGAGGACGGACTGAGAAACAGGCTCGGCGGGCTCGACGCGGACACCTTCCGCAGCGTCTTCGCGTTCAGTCTCTTCGAGCTGACCAACCTTGAGACCCTCAACCGGGACGAGGTGAGGGACCGGCTCTACTCGGCAGGCATCACCGGCGCCGGGCGGAGCGCAACGAGTGTGCTCGCCCAGCTGCGCAAGGGCGCGGACGGCTATCTGAGGCCCAGGTCCAAGGAAGGTCAGATCAACAAGCTGAGTGATGCGCTCGCCAAGGCGCGGCGGGACCTGAACGACGCGACCCAGCTCGCGGGACGGTTCGGCGAGATCGAGAACGAGCTCGCCGCGGTGGAAGCTCAGGTGCAGGCCATGGGCGAGGAGGCTGCGCGGCTCGAGCAGCGGCGCAGCCACCTCGTGCGCCTCGAGGGGTTTGTGGTCCCCTGGAACCGCCTTGGCCGGCTGCAGGAGGAAATGTCGCGGGAGGCGGCGCCACCCGCCATAGATCGGAGCACGGTGGAGCGGATCGAGGCGGAACGTGACCGCCTGGCCGAGAACAGGAAAGCCGCAGCGAGCCATGCGGATGCCTGCCGGGAGGTCGAGGAGCGCATCGCCCGTGAGGAGGCGCTCCTCGACCGTGGACTCCTCGCCGTCGCCGCTCCCCTGAACTCGGTGCTGCAGGAGCTGGCGCTCCAGCGGGACCGCCTCGCGCGGATCGAACGCCTGGGTCAGGAGATCGCGACGCAGGAGGGCCATCTCGCCCGGATGGCGGAGGAGATCGGCGTCGACCGCACGGCGGATCTGCCGGCGGTCACCCAGAGCACCCTGCGCACGGCGGATGAGGGTATCGAGCGGCTGCGCAGTCTCTCCCAGGCGCGCGCCCGGGCAGAGGCCGAGGAAGAAGGCGCACTCCAGCGGCTCGCGAAAGCGGAGGACGCCGTCGCGGCGGCCGCGGAGCAAGCCCGGCCGCTTCAGGACTCTATGGGCATGGCCGACTACCACCTGCGGGACGACGCGCTGGCCCGGCACCGGGAAGCGATCGAGACCCTCGCGCGGCGGCGCGGCCAACTGCTCGGGCCCGGGCTTCTGGCTGTCGCGCTCCTGATCGTCGGCTTGGCCGCCATCGCGATGCAGGCGTGGCTCCTCGCCGCTCTCGCACCTCTCGGTCTCGCTGCCCTGCTCGTGCTCGGATTCGGCCAACCCGGACGGGATCTGCGGCGGATCGCTGCGGAACTGCGCCTCGCGGCCGCGGAGCTTGGACTCGCGTCCGCCCTCGATCCGGCCGAGGTGGCCAAGGAGATCTCCGATCTCCACCGGGAGTTCAGCCGCGTGACGGAGGCGAGCGCGGCGCGGGAACGTCTGCACGCCGCTGAGGCGGAGCGCCTGGACGCTGAACATCAGCTGGAGGAGTGCCGGACAGGCCTCGCGGCGGCGCGAGCGGAAGAATTGGAGGGCGACGTGGCGCTCGCCGCGCTCACGAGGTCGCTGGGCGTTCCGCCGGATGTGACGGCACCGCAGATCGTGTCATACCTGCGGGGTATACAGGCGCTGCGCGCGGTACAGGCCGAGCTCGATGCGCTCAAGGTCCGGCGCAGCGACGAGGAGCAGGCGATCGGGGCGTGGGAGGAACGGGCGAAGGAAGTTCTCGGGCAGCTCGGCCGCGATGTGCCTGCGGTGCGCGAGGCCGTGCCGGAGGCGATCGCGGCCCTGCGGGAGCCGCTTGACGGAGCTCAGAGGCATGAGACCGCGCTGCGACTCCATGAGGAAGAGCGGCGCGCCGCCGAAGAGCGCAGGGAAGCGGCTGCTATGGAGGAGACTGCGGCCGGGCTCGCTCTCGCGTCAGCCCTGCGGGAGGCAGCCCTTGAGGATGTTGCGGCGTTCGAGCGCTGGCGCGAGGAGCGCGGCGCGTATGAGCAGAGGCTGCATGAGCGCGACCTCGCGGCGGCTGACTTCCGCGACCAGGTGGGGGCGGCGGCGGACACCTTTGCGCAGGAACTCGCCGCAGGGAACCTGGAGGCGTGGCAGGCGGAGCGAGGCCGCATCGCGGCGCGGCTTGAGGAGATCGCCGACGGGCGCGACCAAGCTGTGCGGCAGAGCCAAGACCTTGTGCGCCAGAGGGCCGAGATCGCGGAGTCTTCGGACGTGCCGGCGTTCGCCGCGCGCTGCCTGGAACTCGAGGAAGAGCTGCGGCGGGCCGCCGGTGCATGGCGCGCTCAGGCGCTCGCTGGCCGCCTGCTCGAACGCACGCTGGAGGTCTATGTGCAGAGCCGGCAGCCCGAGGTGCTGCGCACGGCGTCGGACGCTTTCCGCCATATCACAGCGGACCGCTATCGCGAGGTGCGGCAGCGCAGCGACGGGCAGGGCCTCCTGGCCATGCCGCAGTCCGGCGGGCCAAAGGAGCCGGACGAACTCAGCCGCGGCACGCAGGAGCAGCTCTACCTCGCGCTCCGTCTGGGACTCGCGGCGTCCTACGGCGACCGCGTCGCGGCGCTGCCGCTGGTGCTCGACGACGTCGCGGTCAACT
The DNA here is from genome assembly GCA_021786135.1 of Bacillota bacterium. Taxonomy (GTDB): domain Bacteria; phylum Bacillota; class Sulfobacillia; order JAJZYS01; family JAJYTV01; genus JAJZQO01. The sequence goes on along the minus strand of JAJYNV010000369.1, from coordinate 4,115 downwards.
TCGATCCCGTCCGCCAACTGCGGTTCCTGGAAGTGCTTGGCCAGTTCGCGTCCGAACCCGGGCGCCAGGCTCTCTTCTTCACCTGCCACCCGTCCCTGGCTCAGGCCGCGCAGCGCGCTGTGCCGGAGCTGCGGGTCCTGGAGATTGGCGCAGAGGAAACGAGCTCCGAGGTGGCGGTCGCTCTCGATGAGCCGGCGGCGGAGCGGCTGCTGCGCCTCTTGGGGCCGGGGCCATTGGCAGTCAAGGAGCTGACGCGGCTCAGCGGGCTCGACGAGGCTCGGGTCCGCGATCTCGTGCAGGAACTGGTCCTGGCCGGCCAGGTGAACGCGATCGGGAGTGGGCGCGGCAGGCGGTACGGTCTCGCCTAGGCGCTGTACATCGAAGTTGATCAGCCAGGGGCAGGCGGACGGAGCCTGGCCAGCTTCGCGGTATCCTCAGGGCCAACATTGTATGGGAACCCGATCAGCGTCCAGGGCGGTGGTCGAGGGAGCCATTCGGGAGTAGAACGTGCTTATGTTCGACCTCGGCCATCGGGGAGATCCCCCGGGGGATCAGCTGTCCTTGATGCTGCGCAACGGCTCGAAGATCACGTTCCGCGCAACACGGATGAGCATTGATGCAACCGAGGCAGAGCATCCCATCAGAGCTGTCTGGAACGACTCTGTGAGCCCCACACCGTCCAGGGCCAATGTCGCGCAAGACCGTTCCGGAGTCTGCTCGACGCGGCGCAGACGCTGGAGCGGATGCGCGGGTGGAAGGTGGGCATCCCCAGGTACCAAGAGGCGTGGAACGACACGACCTCAGCGTTGGGCGAAGCCATGTTCGACATCACCGCGGGCCGCGATGGAGCGGGCCCGGCGCGAGGGTAAGCGCCTTGGGCGGCCGAGGGTCACGGAGTCGGAAAGGTGAAGCGTGACTGGCCGATGGTGCGACGGCGGATCGAGGGCGGGAAGATCAGCCGGAGGAAGGCGGCGAGCTGTTGCACGTCTCGGATCAGAGCGTGCGCAGGATGCTGGCTGCGAGCGACTAGACCGGTACCGGTGCATCGTGGACATGGGCTTGCGCAAGGCAGCCGAGCCTGCGAAGGGGGTCGGCTGCCCTCCGTGATCGTCGTTGTCCAAACGTGCATCCTCGAGAACCCAGCAAACGTTGGTTGAGATCCGCCCGCGTCCGTCCTCTTCGCCGTGGCACTGCCACAGCGAGTCGCCGAACGCAAGAGACCGTCTGGAGTAGCGGACATCCACAAACGCACATCTAGTCATGGGCTAAGCAGGCAAGCGTGGAATAGGTCGTAAGTACCCAGGAGTTTCCTTGGAAGGGATGGAAACAACACGCAGGTGACGCACAGGCCAGACATTTGACCGGACACCGCTGTGCTTTGTGGTCTCGACGATATCAGAACGGTACTGTCGCTGTAGAACGAAAGAGGGGAGGCGTAACGCCTATGACTGTGCTACCTATCGCGGGATCCCATGACAGTGGCCCAATTTCGCACCCGATCCGGCGCCGGATGATCACATCGGGTGTCTTCTGGCTTGGACTGGGCCTTCTATTGTTCCTGGTTCTCTTTTCGTTCTTGGGCCCACGCTATTACCAGAAAGATGTAAATACCGTGAATGTAGCCCGGGCGCTGCTCCCACCCAGTTGGACGTTTCCATTGGGCACTGACGTTCTCGGTGAGAATGAGCTAGGGCGTCTTATGATCGGGGGTCAAGTCCCCATCATCGCTGGCTTTGTGGCGGCACTCGCTGCTACCGTCCTTGGAGGATGCATCGGGATTGTGGCCGGTTTGCGCGGAAAGACCTCAGATGTCATTGCGATGCGGACTGCTGACGCCATCCTGGGAGTCCCCCAGGTTGTGGCGATCGTAGTGGCGGAGACAATATTTCACATTGGAAGCACAGTGACCATCATTGCGTTCGTGTTGACTGCATGGCCTGTAACAGCACGACTCGTTCGTGCGGAAACGATCAGCTTACGCATTCAACCCTTTGTGGAAGCTGCACATGCGACGGGCACAAGGTGGATGGGGCTCATATGGAGACACATATTACCCAATCTCATTGACTCCTTTGTAGCAACATTCACTACGCAGTTTACAAACGCCATCCTAGTGTTTGCTGTCACATCTTTTATCGGAGCTGGCCTCGGACCACCTTGGAACTGGGCAACGATGATAAACGCCAACAAAGACGCCCTGCTTTCTGGACAATGGTGGCTTATCGTCCTCCCTGGCTTGCTATTTGCGGTGTTGGTGACAGCTGTCTATCTACTCGGTGAATCAATCAGAAGTGCGTTTGACCCACACACTGATCATCGAGGGGGTTAACCATGAGGGGGGTTGGCCTCTATCTGCTGGGTCGCGTCATGCAAGGGTTGCTGGTGCTTATTTTCGTGAGCATGCTTACGTTCCTGGCACTCAATTTTTTGCCGGTTTATGCCCCCTCGAATGCCATGGGGACTGTTGCCAGCGGCGTAGTTAGCGAACCTGCGTTTATACATCTGGCGCTTCCGGTGCAGTACTTGCGATGGATCACAGGGCTATTAGCGCCGAAGAACCTCAAGACGGTACTTGCGTTGACAGTTCCTACGCTTGCGCTGCTCACCATCAGTGGCGCAATCTCGCTTGTCGTGGCGCTGACGCTGGCCAGTATCCAGGCAAGATTTCGTGGACGTCTGATCGATCGCATGTTGGGCACCTTGGCGTATGCGCTTTACACCCTGCCGGCTTTCTGGGTGGGTCTGATGCTTCTGTGGGTGTTTGCAGATGTGCTGCTCTGGTTACCTGCAACAGGGCCCCAGCCTGTGCCTAGCACTGGCCTGTTTGACTGGCCGATGCACATGATTCTTCCGGTGGCGACAATGGTCATAACCACCGTCGCCAGTTGGGCGAATCAGTTCAGATCTGCCATGGAAGCGGCCCTTGTCTCAGACTATGTTAGGACTGCGAGAGCCAAAGGGGTTCACGAAGGCCGCATCTTGCGTAGGCATGTCTTGCGCCCAGCTTCATTGCCCGTGATCACTGCTGTCGGTATGTCACTTCCGACGATGTTCAACAACCTCGTTGGGGTTGAGGTCGTATTCGTCATGTCGGGCCTAGGCGGTGCCATAACCGGTATGATCGGAGAACTTCAGTACGGTGTCTCTGGGTATCTGGTTCTTGCCATTGCGGCCATAACTTTCGCGGGTTCACTCTTTGCTGATGTACTGTACGCAATGGCTGATCCCCGTATTCAGTTCGCTGGTTAGCGTGGCCGCGTTGTAGGCTGCGCGGGCGGTGTTCGGCGTGGGAGCGGGACACCGGAGGAAGCGGGCGACAGGTCTGGGGGTCGCCTCGGGACCCTGTCAGAAGGCCCTTCGTGCCATGATTGATCCATGCGCAGGGGGGGTGCCTCCTCCCCTGGCCCGGCCGCGCCGACCACCACCATCGACGCTCTCGCCGGCGGAACGCCAGGCGGTACTCGACGTCCTGAACTCGGAGCGCTTTTGCGATCAGTGTCAACATCGGGATGAAAGTCCGTGCAGGCCTGGCTCCGATCCTTGCCCAGCCATGGCTGGTGATCGAGGTCGTCGAACTGAGAACGAATGTGCGTCCGCTGACAACACGGCACGTCTGCGACCAGCGAGCGGGGACGTCATGACGGCAGTCTCTTCCTGCTGTGCGTTGGGGAGTCCCCTTGCCTCGCGTTTCGCATCGCGGAGTGTCGTGACCGGGATGCCTCGAACTTTGGTTGCGCCGTTCGATCCCGACGAATCTCGCCAACATGCTCACGTTGGATCAGGTGGGCTAGTTGAACTGTTAGAGCCCCGTCAGCGCAGCGTCGCCGAGATGGCGAGCGTCAGGGAGAGCACGAGCCCATTCACGAGATGGAGCCTCGACACCTCGGGCAGCAGGCGGCGCAGGGACCCTGCGCGTCCGACGCGCCACGCGAGGGGCAGCAGCAGGAGGGTCAGGGCGGCGGGCCAGGGCAAGAGGCCGAGCGCCGCGATGGCCGGCCAGACGACGGCCGCCCCCGCTTCCCAGCGCAGGAACCGCAGACCTCGATCCGCCCCCAGCAGGATGGCCAGCGTGCGGCGGCCGCGTTCCTGGTCGCTCTCGCGGTCGCGCAGGTTGT
>JAJYNV010000001.1 GCA_021786135.1 Bacillota bacterium | reverse complement strand
GCGTAGAGGTTTGCCGTCGTGAAGCGGATCTGGCCGCCCCAGAGGGTGGCGAGCCAGTTGAAGATCTTGATGCCCGTGGGCACAGCGATCAGCATCGACGTGATCGCGAAGATCGAGTTGACGATCGGGCCGAGGCCGTCGGCGAACATGTGGTGCGTCCAGACCATGAACGAGAGGAACGCGATCACGGAAAGCGCCAGGGCCATCGATTCGTAGCCGAACAGGGGCTTGCGGCTGAATGCCGGGATGATTTCCGAGATGATGCCGAACGCGGGCAGGATCACGATGTACACTTCGGGATGCCCGAAGATCCAGAAGAGGTTCTGCCAGAGGAGCGCGTTGCCGCCAAGCGGGATGTTGAAGAAGGTCGCGTGGAAGAGCCGGTCCATCATCTGAAGGATGAGGTTCACGGTGATGGGCGGGAAGGCGAACAGGATGAGCAGCATCGTGATCAGGGCCGACCACGTGAACATCGGCATCCGCAGGAGGCGCATGCCGGGCGCACGCATATTGAGGATGGTCACGAGGAAGTTGATCGCGGTCATCAGCGTGCCGATGCCGGTGATCTGGAGTCCGATGTCGTAGAAGTCCACGCCGGCGCCTGGGCTGAAGTGGGCTCCGGAGAGTGGCACATAGTTGAACCAGCCGGCGTCCGGCGCACCGCCCATGAACCAGCTGCTGTAGAGGAAGATGCCGCCCAGGACGAAGAGCCAGAGCGAAAGCGCGTTCATGCGGGGGAAGGCGACGTCGCGTGCCCCGATCTGCAGCGGCACGATCGCGTTGACATAGCCGATCAGGATCGGCATGGCGACGAGGAAGATCATTGTCACGCCGTGCATCGTAAAGAGTTGATTGAACGTCTCGGCCGAAACGAAATGGTTGTTCGGCTGCCAGAGCTGGATGCGCACGAGGAGCGCCTCGGCGCCGCCGAAGGCCATGAAGAACAGCGCCGCGTAGATGTACATGATGCCGATCTTCTTATGGTCGACTGTCGCCAGCCATGCCCAGATGCCGCGATAGCTGCGCGCCTCGGGATGCGCGATGGCCACGCGCTCGGTGATCGCCGCCATGGTCCGTACCTCCTTCTTGCGCGGTCTACTTCAGGGTCTGCAGGAACGCGACGAGGGACTGGATCTGGCTTTGCGAGAGACCGAGATCCGGCATCTTGGCACCTGGCTTGACGGCGGCCGGGTCCTTGAGCCATGTGGATAGGCCCTGCGCCGTGTTCGGCAGCGTGCCCGCGCCGATGGTGGGCCGCGTCGCGAGGGCCGTCAGGTTGGGGCCCACGTTGCCGTGGAAGGGCGTGCCCTGAATGGTGTGGCAAGTGGCGCAGTCCTGCTTGAACAGTGCGAGCCCCGCCTGTTCGGCCGGCGTCGTCACGGATACCGTGTCGTGCTGCATGTGGCTGAGCCACTGGTGATAGGCGGCAGGCGACTCGGCGAGCACCGTGAACTTCATGTAGGCGTGGCCTGCGCCGCAGAGCTGCGCACACTGGCCGTAATAGAGGCCGGCCTTCGACGCTTCGAGCCAGAGCGTGTTCGTCCGGCCGGGGATGAGGTCGGTCTTGCCGCCCAGGCGCGGCACCCAGAACGAGTGGACGACATCCGCGGACTGGAGCGAGAAGTTGACCTTCTCACCAACCGGGATGTGCACCTGATTGGCTGTCACCACGCCGGTGCCGGGGTAGCGGAACTCCCACCAGAACTGGTGGCCGATCACCTCGACCTGCACCGTGCCTTTGCCGGTCGCGGGCGTCTCCAGCGCGAATGCGTAGTGGACGGTCGAGATGGAGAGGGCGACGATGATGATGATCGGGATGATGGTCCAGACGATCTCGAGAGCCGTGCTGCCATGCACCTGCTTCGGCAGTTCGGTGTCGGTCTTGCGGGCGCGGAACCGGATCAGGGAATAGACGAAGACGGCAACAACGATGATGAAGACGACGGACATGATCGCCAGGCTTTCGTACAGCATGCTGAGCTGTGCCTGTGCGACCGGGCCGGCCGGTGAAAGCGTCGACTGCTTGCCGAGTCCACATCCGCCGAGCAGGAGCACCGCAAGGGTCACGGCCAGAGGCAACGACGCCTTGAAGCCGGGCCGACGATGCCTTGTCAAAGATCTCCGCCCTCCGATCTTCCGCGATAGGAGGCCACCGGAGCCGTGGTCCAGCAGCAGGCAGGGGCGCCGTTCCGCTGGACGTGGGCCATGTGGCCCAATCATGTCTCCGCAAGGATACCGAATGTGTGGTCAAATGCCAAGTGAAAACGTCACCAGGACATGACCATATAGACACTGCGACTGGCCAAATGGACCAGACGAGCTATCGCGTCAGGGCAGGATGCTTTGTTGCGCGCCTGGAACTCTCCGAGGCGAACATCCTGAGGAGCGTGAGCGCCATCGAACAGGACTGGCCCTGCCATCCTTTGCTGCTGGCTCCACCGGACCGGCTTGGCCTGGTGGAGGGCAACTGTGTCGCTCTGCCCGACCCGGAAAGTGCTTGGCACGCCGGCTTCCTCGACACCTGCCGCGAGCGGGCAGACGGCCCAGTGGATGTAACAGCCGTCCGCGACGCGCCTGGGCTCGCGCGCACCTTGCGCACGGAGGTCGGGGGGCTTGGCGATGCCGAGGTGCTTGGCTTCTACGGCGGCGCCGGCAGCGGCCGCAGCACCGCGCTCGTGGCCTTCGCGCTGGCGCTGCAGGGTCTCGGCCGGTCGGTCGCGCTGCTAGACGCCGATCTCGACGCGCCTGATCTCAGGCGAAGACTTGGACTTGATGATGCGCCCATCCTGGTGGACAACCTGGTGCTGACATTGCCATGGCAGGGTATCAGGGTGCAGTCGCTCGCCACGTTCTGGCCGGACGAGGGAGCGCTACCCTGGCATGGACAGGGTCTCGAGACGGTGCTTGGACGCTTCCGGGCCGATGTGCTCTGGGGCAAGCCGGACGTCCTGCTGCTCGATCTCCCGCCGCTCGGTGATCCGCGTCTCGAAGAGGTGCTCCATGCATTCCGCGCGACCCCGATCGCCGTACGGGGGCCGCTGGAGACCGCCGTGCGTGGACCGAAGCCGCGGGCGGTGATCGGGCAGGCAGGGGGCAGCGGCGACGTTCAACTGCCGTATGCGCCGCCAGGCGAGCGGCTCTTGGTTTTCGCGAGCCTTCTGAGACCTTTCGCCGCATCTGGAGTCTGGAAGGGGTCTGGCAGGAGCCAGTGACCTGCCCGGGCGCAGAGACGGCCGCGGGCGAATACCTCGTGCACTTGGAGACTCTCATCGAGTACCACGAGGTCGGCGGCAGAGCCTGCCGCGATGCGCCCTCGCTTGGGCAGGCCGAGCGCCGCGGCGACGTGCGATGTCACCGTCGCGAGAGCCAGCTCGAGGGGGGCGCCATGGCGCAACACGGCGCGGCAGAGTGCCCAGTGGAGCCGTGAGGCCTGGCCGATACCCAGGCCGACGAGCTTGCCTTGCTCGTCGAAGACAGGCGAGGAGCCCTGGCCGTCCGAACTCATGGTCACGCGCTCGGGGTTGCCCTGCTGGAGCAGGTCTGCGAGCGCCTCGCCAGGATCGACCGGATGTGGATCACCGGGGCCTGGGAAGATGCCTGCCGTGACGTCGGCGTAGGCCCCGAGACGCGTGAGATCGGCCGCCTCGGCGAAGAGGTCCGGGTTGCGGTTGAGGTGGGTGGCCGAGAAGAGGTCCGCAGGCAGGGCGCTGCGCCCCAGAGCCTCGCGCAAGGCTTCGAGCCGCCGCTTGCCGTCCCCGACGTGAATGTGCAGAATGCCCTTCTTGCCGGCGAGCAGGGCACCCACCCTCACCTCTGCGCCGATAGCCACGAGGTCGTGACCGGACGGGTGGCTGCCGCGGTCGTCCGCGATGGCAATCTCGCCTGCGCCCAGGACCTCCGGCAGGAAGACGAGATCGGACCGGACGCTTCCCGTGAGAGTTCGCGTGGGCAGCTGGTATGCGCCAGTGAGGATGTCGGACGTCAGGCCGAGCGCCGTGAGACGGCGGGCCTCAGCCAGGAGATCAGCCACCGAGCGCGTCACACCGTCGGTGCCAAGCAGGCCGACGACTCCGGTCGTGCCGTGCGGTCCGAGGGCCCCGGGATCGATCGGCGGCGTCCTGTGCTGGTAACCGCCCTCACCGCCGCCGCCGGCGATGTGCACATGCATGTCGATGAAGCCGGGCACGAGCAGGCGGCCGTGCAGATCGTGCACCCTGAGATCTGGCAGGATGCCGCGGTCGGGCTCGATGCTCGGTGCGATGCGCGCGATGACGCCGCCCGCGATCAACACGTCCTGCTTGCCGAGCGGATCTGGCGCGTAGCATTCCGCACCGCGCAGCAGCTCGAACATCGCCACCACCCCCGCCACAGTCTTCCCGCGGCGCTGGAGCATGAGCCGCCTCGTTCCGCTGGGAGTGCTATATTGGAAGCGGATCGGAAGTGGGACGGGAGAGGAAGGGAGCAGACATGGGTCTCATGTCTCGCATGTCGACGATCTTCAAGTCCAAGGTTTCTGCAGCGTTGGATGCTGCGGAGGACCCGCGGCAGACCCTCGACTACTCCTACGAGCGTCAGATGGAGATGCTGCAGCAGGTCAAGCGCAGCTTGGCTGACGCCGTCACGGCGCGCAAGCAGATCGAGCTGCAGAAGGTGCGCCTGCAGGCGGATATGGACAAGTACCAGAACGAGGCGGCGGCGGCCCTCAAGGCCGGGCGCGAGGACCTGGCGCGCCAGGCCCTGGAGCGCAAGGCCGCGCTCGCCACGCAGGCGTCTGGTCTCGACTCCCAGATCGCCGAGCTCAAGGCGCAGGAAGACAAGATGGAGGAGAACGCCAGGCGGCTCGAGACCAAGATCGCGTCGTTCCGCGCCCAGAAGGAGGTCATCAAGGCGCAGTACACCACCGCCCAGGCCCAGGTGAAGATGGGCGAGGCGTCGACCGGCCTCTCGGAGGAAATGGCCGATGTCGGGCTCTCGGTGCAACGCGCGCAGGACAAGACCGAGCGCATGCGGGCGCGGGCGCAGGCGATCGACGAGCTGACCGACAAGGGCGTCCTGGACGATGCCCTGGCCACACCCGGCGAGGACCCTGTTGAGAAGGAACTGCGCAAGACCCAGCAGGCTTCGCAGGTGGAGGACGACCTGCAGGCGCTCAAGGAGAAGATCGCGGCGGGTGACCCGAAGTGATCGCGCGCATATTGCACGAGGGCCAGTATGAACTGCCCGGGTCGGCTCTGGCGCATTTGCGCCGGCTGGACGACGAGCTCATGGAGCGTCTGACAGCCGACGACGAGGCTGGCTTCAGCGAACGACGCGACGCGCTCCTCGCGCTGGTGCGCAGCGAGGGGAGGATGCTGCCGCCGGAGGCTCTGCGCGAGTCCGACCTCGTGCTTCCACCGGCCGACCTGACCCTGGCAGAGGCACGCACGCTCTTTACGCAGCACGCCTGACGTGTCCCGGCGCCGCCAATATGCTGCCGCCCCGGCTATCAGGCCGGGGCGGCTTCTCCTTCGCGGGTCGGGTCAGGACGTCGCGACCTTAGGCTTCCGCTCGGGCCGGAACGCGACGAGGAAGGCGAGGAGGGCGAGCACGTTGACAAGGCTCATGGCGCCGAAAAGGCCGAACTTGCCGCCGGCCGAAAGCGCGAATCCGCCCAGGGAGGGGCCTACCGCGAAGGCGAGACCGAAGACGATGTTCTGGAGGGCGAAGTAGGTCGCCCGCTGGTCCGCGGGAGCATAGCGCGCGATGATCGTCTGGCCGACAGGAGCCAGCAGAACCTCGCCGATCGTGAAAAACGCGTTGATGCCGATCCACGCCCAGGGCGCGACCGCCAGGATGAAGAGGGCATTGGCCAGGGCGTACACGATGGATCCGCCCGCAAAGCCCAGCAGCATCGGCCGGTCTTCCTGCCAGCGGCCGAGGAAGGGTTGCAACAGCACCACCGTGACCGCATTGGCCGCGATGACGTACGCGTAGAGCTGTGCACCGTGGGCATAGGTCATGCCGAGATACTGGGCCAGGTTCGTCTCGATCTGACTGTAGGCCAGGCTCGTCAAGAACGTGCCGACGAACGCCCAAAAGAGTACGTGATGGCGGAGCCCCTGGCCCATGTGCCTGAGACTTTCGCGGCCGCTGACGCCGGTCGGTCTCTCGCCGGTCGTGGCGGGTATGTAGATGACGAGGGCGATGGCCAGCAGGACTTGCGACGCCGCTGCCAGCAGGAAGGGCATGGCCGCGTGGCCGGCACCGATCATGGCGCCGGCGATCGGTCCGATCGCCGCGCCGATGTTCACAGCCCAGTAGTTGAAGCCGAACACGCGCGTGCGGTAGCCTTCCGGCGTCAGATCGGTCAGCAGGGCCATGTAAGCCGGACCCTGCAGGGCCCAGATCATGCCGCTGACGACCTGAAGCAGGGCGAAGACGACCAGGCTGTGCGCCACGGCGAATCCCGCCAGTGCCACGACCTGAAGGACGGTACCCCAGATCAGCGAGGGCTTGCGGCCGATGCGATCGGAGAGCGGGCCGAGCAGGAAGCTCGCCACCAGGTTCGAGGCGGCGCCGAGACCGATCACAGCGCCCACGACGGCCGGGTCGGCACCGGTGACGGCGTGCATGTAGAGAGCCAGGAAGGGCATCACCAGGAAGCGGAATGCCGAAGCGAAGCCGTCTCCGGCGATGAGCAGCCAGACGATGCCGGGTATCCGCTGACGCACGGGAAACCTCCTACGGCTGGGTCACCGAGGCAGTCGGTCGTCTCGCCCCGCCTGGAGGCGACCAGAATCCACCTTAGCACGAAGTGGGCGGCTGCGGGCCAGCCGGATGGCGCGATTGGACCCCGGTACAAATAGGCTGGGCAGTGGGCGACGGTGCCGCGGAGGCTTGCCTCTCTTGCGCGCTCGCTGCGTTAGGTGTATTGGTGTTCTAGTACACTAGGGCAATCTGACGCATATCGGAGGTGGTCGGCATGACCGCGGCAATCCAGGCGGAAAACCTGCAAAAGATCTATGGCAACGGCCGCGGCGTCCTCGGCATCGATCTCGACATCCGCGAGGGGGAGATCTTCGGCTTCCTGGGGCCGAACGGAGCGGGCAAGACCACGACGATCCGTTCGCTTCTGGGACTCACGCGCCTCACGGGCGGCCGTGCCAGCATCGCCGGCAAGGATGTCGTCAGGGAAAGCCTGGACGTCCGACGGGCGACCGGGTACCTCCCGGGCGATCCTGCACTCTACGACAACATGACGGGACGCAAGCACCTCGAGCTGGCGCTTTCACTGCGCGGCATCCGCGATCGGCGCCACGCTCTCGGCATCGCAGAGCGACTGGAGGTCGAGCTGGACAGGCGGATCCGCCAGCTGTCGCGCGGCAACCGCCAGAAGGTGGCGATTCTTCTGGCCCTTGCGCACGATCCCGCCGTGCTGCTGCTCGACGAGCCGACCAGCGGCCTCGATCCCCTGGCGCAGGACGCCTTTCGGGACCTCCTGCAAGAGGAGAAGCGGCGCGGCAAGACGATCTTCTTCAGCAGCCACGTGCTACCGGAGGTCGAGGCGATCAGCGACCGTGTGGGCATCATTCGCGACGGACGCCTCGTTGCCGTGGATTCGGTCGAAGGGCTGCGCCAGAGCAGACTGAAGGAAGTGCACCTCCGCTACCGCGGCGAGAAGCCCGACTTCACCTCCATGACCGGCGTGCGCGGGATCGAGGTGCAAGCCGACTCCGTGAGGTTCCGCATCGCCGGCGGCACAGGGGCACTTTGGCGCCTCCTGGCGGAATACCCCCCCGACGACATAACGATCACCGAGCCCAGCCTCGAGGAGGTCTTCCGCGCCTACTACGGAGGCGAGCCGTCATGACGCTCTACCGCATGGCTCTGCGCCAGCAGCTCGTGTCCTGGCTCATCTGGGTGCTCGTCATCGTACTCGGCGTGGCGACCGTCGTGTCGGCAGCCCCTGCCGTGGCCGACTCCCGGGCGCTCGTCACACTGCTCGGCGGTCTGCCCGCTTCGATGCGGGCCCTGATGGGCGGCCCACTGATGGTGGAGCGGCCGGTGGACGGCTATCTCTACGTCAAACTCGTGATGTACCTGCCGCTGCTCGTCGGCATCTTCGCGGGTTTTCAGGCGTCCTCGCTCCTGGCGCGCGAGATGGACCACCGCCGGTTCGACTTCCTGCTCGGTCTGCCGCTGACGCGCAGGCAGCTCCTTCTGGCGCGGCTCGGGGCGCTCATCACGTCGCAGGCGGCGATGTGGCTCGCCACGGTCCTGGCTCTGATCCTCTTCATGCGCCAGCAGGGCCTGCACCCGGACGTCGCGGGCTACCTGCTGGTGGCCTACAGCGGCTTCCTCGTCACGCTGGTCACCTCCACAGGAGCGGTTTGGGCCAGCGCCGGTGCCCGGGACTACGGCGTCGCGGCGCGCTGGGGACTCGGCATCGCGGCGGTGCCGTTCGTCTACGATCTCGCCGTGCGCATCGCGACGGCGTCGAAGGCGTGGCGCTACATCCTGCCCTACGGGTACTACGATCCTCCGCACCTCCTCCTCACCCACGAGTTCCCCTGGGCCTCGACACTGGTGCTGGTCGCCGCGGCAGCGGTACTCACCTATGGCGCTGTGCACGCCTTCGAGCGGAGGGAGGTCTGACGATGGTCATCTTCAGGCACCATCTGCGCAGGGAGGCGAGTGCCCTCATCGGCTGGGCAATCGCGGTGGTCGCCCTCGTTGTACTGCAGACGAGCATCTACGGCGTGCTCGCGCGACCGGCGCTGACGTCCGACATGGCGGCAGTGCTGCATCGACTGCCGCCCCAGCTCCTGCAGTTCGTCGGCGGCGGGCTTGATGTCTTCAGCCTGCCGGGCTGGCTTGGCACCATCGATCTCTCCGGCTGGATCACCCTGATCGTCGGAATTTGGGTCGCTCTCTCCTCGGTCAGCGTCGTGGCGAGCGATGTCGACCATGGCACGCTCGAGTTCATGTTGGCCCTGCCGGTTGCAAGGGGCCGGCTGTTGCTGGAGCGCTCGCTCTCGCTCCTGGTGCAGCTTGTCGCCGTCTACCTGGCCATCTTCGTGGCCGTGCTGGTGGCGGTGGGCCTGATGGGCAGGTCCGTGAGCGATCTCCGCCTGGCCGAGGCGCTGGGTGCGCTGCTGCTGGACCAGGCAGCGCTTGCGGGGACGCTCGTGCTGATCTCCCTTTTCCTGCGCGACCAGACGTACGCGGTTCTGGCGACCGTCACGGCGGCTGCGGTGTTCATCTTCACACCCGTCTTCGTGTCGCCGCAGGCGCCGGTCGCTTTCATCCGCCACTGGACGCCCTTCGACTACGAGGCCGCAGGCAACCTCATGCTGCATGGAACCTATCCGGGGACCCAGATCTGGCTCGCCGCGGCCTGGACCGTGGCTGCTTTCGCCGCCGCGTGGGCTGTCTTCGCGCGGCAAGAGGTCTAGCGTGTGGATCCGGGTCGACAGCCAAAGCGGCATGCCCATCTACCGGCAGATTGCCGCCCAGATCGAACAGGCGGTGTTCGCCGGCGTGCTGCAGAGCGGCGATAAGTTGCCCGGCATCCGGGATCTTGCGCTCGAGCTGGCTGTGAATCCAGCCACGGTCGTCAAGGCCTACGACGAGCTGGAGCAGAGCGGCGTGATCGAGCAGCCCCGAGGGCGGGGCACGTTTGTGCTCGGTCGGCCACAGCTGTCGGAACCCGAACGGCGCCGCCGCCTGCGCGCAGCGGCCGCGTCGCTCCTGCTGGAGGCTGAGCGCCTGGGCTTCCCTGCGACCGAGGCGCTGACCGAGGTGGAGCGGGCCATTGCCCAGCGAGAGGGAGCGGACGCGAACGAAGCGGGGGAGGAGGCGGAAGGGCATGCAGGCCATTAGCCTCAAACATCTGTCGAAGCGTTTCGGAGGAGTGACCGTCCTGGCTGACCTTGACCTCGAGGTCCCTGCCGGCAGCATCTTCGGTCTGCTCGGTCTGAATGGGGCCGGCAAGACGACCTTGATGCGCCTGCTCATGGGTTTCCTGCACCCGAGCGGAGGTGAAGGAACGCTTCTCGGACAGCCGCTTGGCCGGCTCGATGCCGCGAACCGCGCGCGGGTCGCCTTTGTGCCAGAACGTCCCGCCCTCTATGAAAGCATGCGGGTGGGGGAGGTCCTGCGCTTTGTCGGCGCACTTCACCCGCGCTGGGACAAGGGCCTCATGCAGCGCTATCTCGACGTCTTCGAGGTGCCGCGCCAGCGCAGAGTGGGGGCGCTCAGCACCGGCATGCGCACGCAGCTTGCGCTGGCCTTGGCTCTAGCCACCCAGCCGGACCTCCTGATCCTGGATGAACCCGCCTCCGGCCTCGACCCTGTCCACCGCCGGCGCTACCTGCAGGTGCTGCTGGAGGCCACGGCTGTGCCTGAGCGGACTGTCCTGCTCACGTCACAGGATCTCGG
>JAJYNV010000295.1 GCA_021786135.1 Bacillota bacterium | reverse complement strand
GTCGGTGCCCTGTGCGGAACATCGCAGCGGGCGTTCGCCGAGGGGAGGTCCCGCAGTGCATGTGCTTGTCGTAGAGGACGACGATTCGTTGCGCAGCACGCTGCATCTCGGCTTGGAGGCGGAGGGCTTCACCGTGGCGGCCGCCGCCGGTTCGGCCGCGGCGATGTCGCTGCTCGCGCGCAGGACCCCAGACCTTGCGGTGGTTGACATCAACCTGCCCGACGCCTCCGGCTTCTCGCTCATTCCCTTGCTCAAGGAGAAGGGCGTCTTGGCGATTCTTCTCACGGCGCGTTCCGGGGTCACCGATCGGGTCTACGGCTTCCAATTGGGCGCCGACGACTACATTACCAAACCTTTTTTCTTCGATGAGCTCGTGGCACGCATCCGCGCCGTGTCGCGCCGACCGAGCGAACCACTGATTCCCGTGCTGCGCTGCGGCGATCTGGAACTCGACTTCGAGCGCCAGGTGGTGACCCGTGCAGGCGAGATCGTCGAGCTCACCCGCAAGGAGTATGAGCTCTTGCATCTCCTGCTGAGACACGCTGACCAGGTGCTCGAACGGAGCGTCATCCTGGAGCGGGTATGGGGCAGTGGCGAGTTCATGAGCAACTCCACCCTTGACGTGTACGTGAACTACTTGCGCAAGAAGCTGGAAGCGCACGGCCCACGCATCCTGCACACGGTGCGGGGCGTCGGCTACGTACTCCGGTGCTCATGACCCTCCCCGCACGGCTGACCGTAGCGGTTGTGCTGATTCTAGGCATGGCGCTTGCGATGGTCGGCATCGGCGCCTCGTACGCGCTGAAGGGCGTACTGGTCAGCGGCCAGGCACAGATTCTGCGCCAGGAAGCGACCCGAGTCATCCACGACCTCCAGGTGCACCATCGCTTTCCCACCACGCCCCCTGCCGTGGTGCAGGCGATCGGCGTCTACGGCCCGCGGCACGCTTTCGTGCGCGGCCTCGGACCGAGGATGGCCGAACCGCCGCTGCCGGACGGCGTGACGCTTCTGCGCGGCACCATGTGGTACATCGAGCCCATGCAGGCTGGCCAACGACTTGTGATCCGTGCCAGCGACAGGTCCGTCGACGCGCCGGTCAACGACCTCAACCGCATCCTGCTGCTCATCTCCGCGGGTGTGCTCCTGCTTGGGGCTTTCGCGGCAGTCCGCGCCGCACGTACCCTGACGGGCCCCGTCAGCCTGCTTGCCGAACGGGTACGGCTCATCGCCGAGACGGGCGAAATCACCGAGAGCTTGCCCGAGGGGGCAGGAGCGCCCGAGGTGCGGGCCCTGTCGCGCGACATGAACCAAATGCTGCGCACCCTGAAAGAGACCTTCATGGCCATGGAAGCCTCGCAGCACCGCGAGGTCGCCCTGCGCGAAATGGCTGCGCACCTGCTGCGCAATCCGCTCGCCACCGTGCTCGCCAACTTGGACCTGCTGCAGCGCAACACCCTCGGCGACAAGGCCAGCCGGCGGGCACTCGGCCTTGCGCGCCTGGAGGCGGCGCGTCTGCGGGACAGGATCGAGGAGATCGTCTCCGCGCCCATGCACGGCAGTTCCGATCTGGCGGCTGTGGCGCGTGGCGTGGCAGGGACCCTCCCGGTCCACATCGTGGGCGTGTCCCCTGTCGTCGCGGTGCCGGCCGCCGAGGTCAGCGAGGTCCTCGGCATCCTGCTGGACAACGCCGTGCGCCACAACCCGGAGGGGACAACCGTCGACGTGACTGTCGGGAGGGGCGCAAACGCGTCCTGGATCCGCGTGCGCGACACGGGCATCGGCATGAGCCCTGACGTTCGAGCGCGCGCCTTCGACCGAGGATTCAAGGGGGACGACAGAGGCGGGCTCGGCCTGGGACTCGCGCTCGCCCGCGCACTCGTGGCGGCGCGCGGTGGCTCCATCGCGCTCGACAGCGCACCGGGCAGGGGTACGATCGTGGAGGTTCGGTGGCCCTACGGCCTTGATGCGCGAGGCGGTGAGACCGGCGGCGGAGCAAAAGACGACTGAGCCCTCTCCCCGTGCCACGGGAGAGGGCTCAGCGATCGGGCCTAGAGTGCGCTCGATCCGCTCAAGTACGCGTTCGCCTGCGTCTCCAGGCTCCGGAGCGCGGACATGACGCTGGCCTTGCCGGTCACCGCGTTGAAGAATGCGGCGTCGAGGCTTCCCTGCACTTCCTTGTACGCCGTCGCCACCGGACGCGCCACCGTGTACGGGGACTCGAGTATCCGCACGGCTACGCTGATACCCGGGTAGCGGCGGAGATAACCGGAAGGCATGGCGGACAGAGCGAGCTTGGACTCCGGCGGGTAACCCGAGCGTGATCCCCAGTAGGCTTGTGGCTGGGCGCTGAACCACCACTGCACGAACGTGGCCGCAGCCCGGTATTGTGCCGGTGTATGGTGGGCGACGAGCACGAAGCCGAGACCCTGCGCCAGGTTGGCCGTGTGCCCGGTGCTGCCCGCGGGAAACGGGATGACGCCAATCTGGAAGCGTCCGGCGACGGCGTCGAGAAGCTTCTGGTATCCTGCCGACGTGCCGTCTGCAATCGCCAGCTTGCCCGCCGCGAAGTCGGCACGGATCTCGGAGCCATGGGCAAAGATCATCTGGTGGTTGGCGTACAGGCGGCGGAAGAAGGTGAAGGTCTCAACGGCGGCCGGCGTGACGAAGTTCGCCTTCTTCTCGTGGGACCCGGGCGCGAACAGCGTGCCGCCGTTCGAAAGGAAGGGCGGCAGGATGTGTGCCGAGCTGTCCTTCCAGGCGAGAGGAACGACCGCGGGCAAGCGCTTGTGGAGGATGGCCACATCGGCAGCCAGCTGGGCCCACGTGGCAGGTGGGCTGCTGATGCCTGCCTTCCGGAACAGCCCGATGTTGTAGGACAGCTGTGAAACCTTCACATTGGCCTGCAGCCGCCAGTGCTGGCCGTTCACTTGGCCGTTGGTCCAGGTGACCGGGAAGATCGCGCCACGTTCGACCGCAGACATCCCGCCCGCACCGGACAGGTAGGGATTCCACGACTTGATCGCGTGCGCGGTGATGAACGCCGCGTCGTAGTGGCTCACCTCGGCGAGCACCGGCGCATCGCCCGCCGCGAAGGCGCCGAGGAGCTTGTGGCTCGCCTTCGTCACGGTCAATTCCACCTGGATGCCGCGGTGCGTGCGGTTGAACAGGTTCACCAATGCGACCATGGACTTCCCCGGGGGTCCGCCAGGAGAGTGGGACTCCCACAGGGAGATCCGCACCGGGCCCTTCGCAGCGCTGGCATGGGTCGTGGACGGGCCGCCGTAGGCGGCCAGGATCACCGACGCGGCCGCGATCGCAACGAATGCGGCGGCGCGAGCGTAGCCTCTGTGCACCATGCGATGTCTGCCCCCTCATCGGAGAATTCTCGGCGGGAAGATTGGGAAGACGCTCTCTACGAACTGCCACTCACGCGATGGCGTGCACGCACCACCCCCTCTCATGGCGCCTGCTACTCCTTCTGTGCCAGTTCTCCGCCCGCGACCGCGCTCACGATGTACCTCTGCGTCAGCGCGAACACGCCGATCACGGGCAGCAGCGCGAGGAGGGCGACGGACGCGAGCTGGCGCCAATGTCCCTCAAATGCCTGCATGTAGAAGGTCAGCGACACCTCGAGAGGCTGGATGCTCTTGCTGCTGATCATCACGAGCGGCCACTGGAACATGTTCCACGAGGAGATGAAGGTCAGCAGCACAGTCGCCGCCACGGCGGGCCGGGCGAGCGGCAGGGCCACACGCCAGAGGTAGCGAGCGGTGCTGACGCCCTCGACGCTGGCGATGTCCCGGTAGCTGGTCGGAAGGCGCATGAAGAACTGGCGGAAGAGGAAGATGCTCGACGTGCTGGTGGCGAAGGGAATGATCATGGCGGCATAGGTGTTGAGCATGCGCAGGTGGTAGAGGACAACATACTGGGGAACCATCAGCGCCTGCTGCGGCAGCATCATGACGCCCAGCGCAAGGAGGAAGTAGAGCGAACGCCCCGGGAAGCGGACTTCCGACAAGGCGTACCCGCCGAGGGCTCCGGTGAACAGGACGAGCACGATCGTCGAAGTGGTCACAATCACACTGTTGAGGACGTGCTGCAGCAGATGGGTATGTGCCAGCACGCTCGCCACGGGCAGGAAGTGGAACAGGGGAACGAAGACGGGCGGGATGCTGTAGGCACTCCCGCGCGCGCCGGTCGCGACCACGATCAGCCAGTAGACCGGGAAGATCCATGCCATGCCGATCACTGCGCGCAAGATGAGGGTCAAAGGCGCTCTCATGCCACACCTCCTGCCTGGGCGCTAGCGGTAGAAGACGATGCGATCGGCCAACAATTTCTGGATCAAAGTGAGTGCCAGCGTCAGCACGAAGAGCACGAGGCTCATTGCCGAGGCGAGGGAGAAGTGCTGGTACAGGAAGGCGGTCTGGTAGATCAGCAGCGAGTCCGTCGTGGTGGCGAACGCGGGCCCGCCGGCTAGCGATGACGGCCCGCCGGTGAGCGTATAGATTTGTGAAAACGTCTGGATCGTGTTGACCGACACCAGGACGATCACGAAGAACGTCACCGGTCCGAGCATGGGCCACACGACGCGGCGGAACGCGAACCAGCCGTGTCCGCCGTCGACGCTGGCGGCTTCGAGGACGTTCTTGGGGATGGATGCCAGACCCGCCAGGAACAGCACGGTGTACAGCCCGACAGAATGCCAGAGGGTATAGATCATCACCGAGGGCAGTGCCCACGTCACACTCTGGAGCCAGTTGAGCTGCGGAAGGTGCAGGAACCCTAGGATTGCGTTGGCGAGGCCAAAGTTCGGGTTGAATATCCACACCCAAATGATCGAGGTGGCGACGACCGGAGTTACGTGCGGCAGAAAGATCAGGGCGCGGGACAGCCCACCAGATCTGAGATTGGGCATTTCGCGCAAGAGTAGCGCGAAAGCGAGCGCCAGCAGGGTGGTTGTCGGAACCAGCACCACCACGTAGTACGCCGTGTTGAAAAGGGAACGCCAGAACAGTGGCTGGTTCGCCAATATCTCAAAGTTGCGCAGTCCGACAAATTGATTGCCGTTTACAAAGAGATTCCAATGGAAAAACGAGATGTAGGCCAGGAATGCCGCCGGAGCATAGTAGAACACGAGGAAAATCAGGGCGCTGGGCATCACCAGGCCATACCCGAGCAGTGCTTCGCGCAAGGTGGCACCGATGCTGCGTGGCCCATGCATCGCACGCGTGAACGAGCGCAGAAACGCCGCCCTACTGCTGATCATGCTTCACCATTGCGAAGGCCGAGGGAGACGCCCTGATCATCCGCGCGGGGGACCCGCCGACCCAGATGGTCGAACCAGCTGACCGCGTGCCATGGCAGGGTCGCATGCAGGACAGCGTCCCGGGGCCAGCTGGGGTTGCCCTGCGTCAGGGCCACGAGCCGTTGGGAGTCCCATCGCATATGCACCTGCACCCGGTTGCCCAGGTGCTCGACCATCTCGCACACGGCGGTCAGGTCCAGGCCGTGGGCGACCGGGTCCCCGATGATGATGTCTTCCGGCCGGATGCCCAGCCAAAGCTGCCCCTCCGGTCCAGACAACGGCAGCAGCCGGGCTGCCGCCTCCGCGGGCAGCCTGCACGCATCCTGCGCAGCCGCGTCTGAGGAAAACGGCACAACCGCCCAGCCGCCATGGTGCTGCGACAGTCGCACCTGCACCACGCTCATGGGCGGTGAACCAAGAAACTGGGCAACGAAGACGGTCAGGGGATGTTCATAGACGTCCTGTGGGCGGCCCGCCTGGATCAGCTCTCCATCTCGCATGACAATGACGCGATCGGCGAGCGTCATGGCCTCCGACTGATCGTGCGTCACGTAGACGGTCGGTATCCGAACACGCTCATGCAGCGTACGCAGCTCGACACGCATGCGGTCACGCAGGAGTGCGTCCAGGTTGGACAGGGGCTCATCCATGAGGAAACAACGCGGGTTGCGGACCAGGGCGCGTCCGAGCGCCACGCGCTGGCGCTGTCCACCCGACAGCGTGCCTGGGCGCTTGTCCAGCATGCCTGATAGCTCCAGAAGGTCTGCGACTTCCGCCACGCGGCGCCTGATGTCGGCGTGCGGCACACGCTGGGCCTGCAAGCCGAAAGCCAAATTGGCGAAGACCGTCATGTGGGGGTACAGCGCGTAGTTCTGGAACACCATTCCGACATTGCGCTGGTACGCGGCCAGGCTGTCGACGACCGACCCATCTATGAGCACGCTGCCGCTCGTGGCGCGTTCCAGCCCGGAAATGATTCGGAGCAATGTGGATTTGCCACACCCAGACGGACCGACCACCGCCACAAATTCTCCGTCATCTACTTCGAAAGACACATCCCGCAATACGTGCGCACGACCAAATACCTTCGAAATACCGTGAACACGCAACGACATCGTAGACCACCACCGCCATTCTGTGTGGAGTAATCGCGCCTGCCATATGTCGCTTGTGGGCAAGGATACTGGGTATCTGTTTTGATCGGCTTGAAGCTGTCTTAGCAATTCTTAAGGACACAAAGCTCTCGCGTATGGCCTGTTAGTGGCCTGTATGCAGAACGCACTACAACGCAGGGCTGCGGCCTTGGCAGCAACGCGTTGGGAGCTATCTCGCCTCTGCTGCCTGCATTGCCCGAGCGTGCCCTGCCTCTGCTTGCGTCACGGCAGGCGCCGGGTGGTGGTGTAGCGCTTCTTGCCTGTGATCGCTGAGGCGTGGGAACGCAAAGGGCCGTCCCCTGGCCTGGCTGTCCGGCCTGGGACGGCCCCGGAGAGCATAGCGCCGAAGCACGTCGGAGCGCGCTCCCGTTGCGGGCACGACAAAGATCGCTGGGAAACACTCCGTGAATCGCGGAGTCCACCTTGCGAAGCGCGACAGGCATTGTCCCCTGGGTCCCATGCATTCCACGCGGTCCGCTGTTCCGCTGCCGCCGCTGCAAGCCCGACTGCGTTCGCGTAGGAACCTGGACGTCCAGCCAAGAATCGGATGCAGAACTAGGGCTCCATGCCCGTCGCTCGCATGAGTCCCAAGGGAGGTGTCCCGAGAGTGGCGCCTGTCGCATGGCTGGCCGCACTCGCCTACGTCGTCTATTTCGCCGGTATGGTCGTCATGCACTTCCTAACCACGGGTCGCAGTGCCCTCTACCACACGGTGAGTGACTACTCGGTGGGGAAGTATGGCGCTCTTGCCCGTGCCATGACCTCCGTCAACGTCCTGGCGACCGTGCTCCTGCTGATCTCCTTCTTGACCATGGTCGCATCGCCTCCGCTAGCCCGGACGGGGCTTTACGCACTGGCGGTGGTCGCCGCCTGCCGCTTCGGCATGATCTTTATCCTGACGGACGAGTCCGGCACGCGCCTCACGGCACAGGGGAGAGCCCACGCCGCCTTGGCCGTGCTCAGCTTCGTCGCAGCGATCTCGGCCGTCACGACCCTGACCCGCAATCTCCACGCTCTTGCGGTCTGGCAGCAGGTGCTGCCCGTCCTGGGCATCCTCTCGTCCGCGGCATTTCCGCTCGTCCTACTCCTCGCGCTCTCTCTCGTTCCGGTATTGCGCCTGCGGGGCGTCTTCGGGCTCCTGGAGCGTCTCTTCCTTGCCGACGTCAACCTCTGGTTCCTCATAGCGGCAGGCGTGCTAGCCATCCGCTGAACTCCTGGCATCGGCTGCGCCGTCGCGCGGTCCCACCGCAAGGAAGCTCAGAGCAGCGCCGAGATCGTGCAGCGGAGCGCTGCAGACGCCGAGTCGGCACGCGTAGAGCGTCGCGGCGCCGTCCACCTGGCGCTTCCCTTGCCAGATCGCGAAATTCTCGGCTGGTGTCAGCCAGGTCGCGAGCAGGTCCTGGAGCGGGGTTCGCCTCAGCTCCCTCTGCCATGATGCAGCCTCCTCATCGTCGGCCTCCGCGACGATAGTGATCTCCTTCGGCCCAGTGAGGAAGAGATCGCGGGCCTCGGCCAGCGAGGGGCTTGCCCCCGGATGGTCCGACCACAATGCCTGCTGACTTTGCAACACCCGGTCGGAGATGTCCCTCGCTTTGATTGTGTCGTCAAAGCTCCCGAGCAGCAGCAAGAGGCGCAGCATGCGGCTCTGCGCGGCCGGCTTCGCGCCGTCGAAGCGGTCCACGGGTCGCGCGAGTGGTGTCGCCGCGGCGACCGGCGCGCTGTAGAGCACGGCCGCGTCCTTGTCCCAGAAGAGCTCGAGCCCCTTGCGGACCACGCCGAGAGAGGCCAGCAGCCACCTGAGATCACCATGCGTCAGGTAGAGGTCCAGGAAGCCCTGGCCGAGCCCGGCATAGTCTTCGAGATAGCCCTCGATGCCCGCCTGGCCCTCGTAGAAGCGGCGCAGCACTATCCCGTCCGGCCGCCGCAAGGTTTCGAGGGCGAATGCCGCCGCTCGCTCGGCGCGCTGCGTCCAGCGCGCATCAGCTGTGGCGGCACCCAGCCGGGCGAAGGCGGAGATCGCCAGTCCCGTAGCCCCCGCGAGGACCTTGCGGTCACGGCCGGGGGCCTGGCGCCGGCGGCGCGCCGCACGCATGACGTCCCGGGCGCGCCGCAGCCTGGCGCCTGTCTCCTCGGGACTCTCCGCGAGCGCATGCGCCACGTGCGCGACGGCCTGCGCATGCTGCAGAACGCCCTCCTTCGCGAGTGCCGGATCATCGAGACCGTAGTGGAGGATGGCCGCCTGAGCGTCTGCTCCCAGGAGAGCTTCGAGCTCCTGAGGGGAGAAACGGTAGTATGCGCCCTCGCCGCCCGCGCTGTCGGCATCCTGCGAAATGTAGAAGCCGCCCTCCGGCGCCGAGAGTTCCTCGTCGACATAGGCCAGCGTGTCCTTGGCCACCTCGAGAGCCCACGTCTCGCCCGTCATCTGCCACAAGGCGGTATAGAGCGGTGCGAGCAGAGCCTGGTCCTCAAGCATCTTCTCGAAGTGGGGCACCTGCCAGGCCGCATCGACCGCATAGCGGTGGAATCCTCCCGCCAGCTGATCGTAGATACCGCCCGACGCCATCGCCTTCAGCGTCCGGCGCAGGGCAGCCTCAGCCGACTGGTCCCCAAGGCGCGACCACGCTCGCAGCAGCAGAGAGAGCATGGGTGCCTGCGGGAACTTCGGAGCGCCGCCGAACCCTCCCCGCTGCGCGTCATGGCTCCTGAGGACGGCGCTTGCCGCGTGGTGCAGCGCGTCGTCAGGGTCGTCGAGGCCTGCCTGCGTCGCCGCGGGCAGGAGAGTATCGGCTGCGCCGGCCCAGCTTTCCGCCACCGCCTCGACCTCTTCGCGGCGCGTGAGGTAGGCATCCGAGGCCGCGGTGAGGAGCTCGTGGAATCCTGGGCGGCCGTAGCGGCGCGAGGGCGGGTAGTAGGTTCCGACATGGAACGGTTGCAGCTCCGGCGTCAGGAACACCGTGAGCGGCCAGCCGCCCTGCCCGGTCACCGCCTGGCAGACGCTCTGGTAGATCTGATCGACGTCGGGCAGTTCCTCACGGTCCACCTTGATCGCGACGAAATGGCGGTTGATCTCCGCGGCGATCGCCTCGTCCTGAAAGGATTCGCGCTGCATGACGTGGCACCAGTGGCACGAGGCATATCCGATGCTCAGCAGGATCGGACGATCTGCGCACCGCGCGGTCTGCAGGGCTAACTGGTCCCATGGCTGCCAGTCGACAGGGTCGTCGCGATGGGCGAGCAGGTAGGGGCTGAGACTATGCGCAAGCCGGTTCATGGCCTATCTCCTCCCGGTCTTGGCTGCCATATCCTTCCGGTTCTGCTGGGCTTGCCTATGCTATAATCTGTGCCGATCCTGGGCTCTGCGGAGGGATGCGACGTGGGCCTCTTCGCCGCCGTCCTCTATGGTGCCCTGCAGGGTCTGACAGAGTTCCTGCCCGTGTCAAGTTCGGGCCATCTGGCCTACGCAGCACACTTCATGCATCTCGAGACCGGAGCCTTGGGTCTGGCGGTGGCGGCGCACGTCGGTACACTCGTGGCCGTGCTCTGGTTCTATCGCCGGACGATCGCCGGAGTGGTCAGGCTGCCTGCCTCAGATCGCAACCGCTGGCTGTCCACATTCGCCTGGGCAGTGGTCGCAACCGTGCCGGCGGCGCTGCTGCTTTCGCAATCGGCCGAGTCCGCCTTCGGTCAGCCCATGCTGGTCGCCGTCGGCTTTCTGGCCACGAGTCTTCTGCTCCTCGCACTGGCTCGCCTGCCGCTGCGCGGGCGCGACAGGCCGGCGCCGCTTGACGGATTCCTGATCGGGGCAGCGCAGGGCATCGCCGTCTGGCCCGGACTCAGCCGCTCCGGCACGACGATTGCAACCGCACGTCTCCTGGGTGTGCGACCTGAGGCGGCTGCGGAATTCACGTTTCTGCTCTCCGTGCCGACGGTGCTAGGTGCCCTGGCGCGCGAGATCTATCGGGGAGGACTCGGCGGCACGCCCTGGACGGACCTCCTGGCGGCAACCTGTGCCGCCGCTGTGGTGGGCATCGTAAGCCTCCGCTGGCTGATAGGACTCCTGCGCCGGGGACGCATCTCCTGGTTTGCGATCTACACGCTGGCATTGGCGGGGGTGGGACTTTGGCTCGGGTGAAACGGTCGCGGCAGAC
>JAJYNV010000407.1 GCA_021786135.1 Bacillota bacterium | reverse complement strand
TGAAGATCAGCTGTTCGTGGCCGTTCTCGGCCATGGCGCGGAAGATGTCCATCGCAGGGCCTCCTTTTGAGTTTCAGACACCGCATTCTTCCGGCGTCTCCCCCGCAAGCAGTACCCAGTTTCCAGAGCATGCCCCCTGTCTGTTCTCGCACCCGCGCAGCACGTCATCCGTGGCTGGCGGGCCCCGCGTAGGTATAGAAGCCCCTGCCCTGCCAGCGCCCGGTGAACCCGGCCTGCACCAGGCGACGCAGAGTTGGCGCAGGGCGGTAGCGGTTCTCGCCATAGTGGTCATAGAGCGCGAGAAGCCCGCCGAGCACCTCGTCGAGGCCGATCCGGTCGCCCCAGGCCAGGGGCCCCTCGGGGTAATTCACCCCGAGCAGCATGGCGCGATCGATGTCCGGGGCCTGGGCAACTCCCTCCCCCATGGCAAAGGCGGCCTCGTTCACCAGGGTGACGACGACGCGCGGCAGCGTCATGCCAGGCGCGTCAGGCCCTGGGTAGCTCTGGCCGAAGAGGTCCTGCGCCAGGGAGAGTACGCGGTCATAGGTGCGCTCATGACTCAGGAGTCCCCGAGCGACCGCGACCCCGCGCATGCGTTCGAGCGGCGGCACCGCCCCGATCGCGAACAGCCTGCCCGGATGGCGCAAGTACGCGCCGAGCGATGTCGGCCCCGCGGCGAAGCCTGAGACGACGATCGCCGCCTCGGGCGAGATCTGCGTCTCGAGGAACTGCAGCCCCGCGATGAACGACCGGCGGGGATGGACGGACGTCACGACGACCGTCTCCGCGTCGGCCGCTTCGGAAGGGTCGCGCAGGACGCGCATGCCCGGCGGCAGGAGAGGCGCGATGCGGCCAGGGCGCAGGTAGCGTACCCCGAGTCCACGCTCCTGGGCAAGCGTCGCCAGCTCGAGTCCGAGCACGGACTCGCCTGAGACTACGATCTCAGCGCTGCTCATATTCGTAGAACCCCCTGCCGGTCTTGCGCCCGAGACGTCCCGCGGCGACCATGCGGGCCTGCAGCGGGTGCGGACGGTAGCGCGGCTCCCCGTAGTAGGCGTGGAACATGGCTTCGGTGACGTTCAGGTTGATGTCGAGGCCGATGAGGTCCATCAGTTCGCACGGCCCCATCGGGAATCCGCCGTCGCGCAGGGCGCGATCGAGATCGGACGCCTCCTCGAGTCGCTCGCCCAGCATGCGCAGGGCCTCGCCGTAGAACGGGCGCGACACGCGATTGACGATGAAGCCCGGCGTATCCTGGCAGAGCGCTGCCTCCTTGCCGAGTTCGCCCACGAAGCCGAGCACCTGCCGCAGCACCTTCTCGCCGAGGTCATCGTGCCGGATCACCTCGACGAGCCGCATGGCGGGCACGGGGTTGAAGAAGTGCATGCCCAGCATCCGCTGCGGGGCACCCGAGGCGGCGGCCAGCGCCGTGATCGAGAGTGAGCTCGTGTTGCTGGCCAGGACACCCTTGGTGATGTCGCTCAGGTCGCGGAAGATCTGCTGCTTGACGCCCATGTTCTCGACCGCCGCCTCGATCACCAGGGCCGACGGTTCGAGATCGCGCAGCGACTCGACGGGCATGAGGCAGTTGAGCGCGTGGGCAGCGTCCTCCTGGCTCAGTCGCCCTCTCTGCACCTGGCGCTCGATGCCGGCCGCCGCCTGTTTGGCCGCCTCCTGTGCCCTGCCCGGCCCCTTGTCGTAGATACGCACAGGCACTCCGGCCTGCGCGACGATTTGTGCGATGCCCTGCCCCATGGTGCCGGCGCCGACGATGCCGACGCTTGCGAAGCTCGGGTTCGGGAGCACCAACCGAGAGGACCTCCTCCGTGACGGTCTTGGCTCAGTCCCTGGATCTATAGACCGGCTTGCGCTTCTCCTTGAACGCAGCCACCCCTTCAACATATTCCCCTGCGTGGCCAGCCTGCTCCTGCAGAGCCGCCTCGTACTGCAGGGCCTCGCGCAGGGGAAGCTCGACACCCCTCTGCAGGGCCTTCTTCGTCAGACCGAGCGCGCGCCCCGGGCCGTCCGCCAGGCGTCGGCAGAAGTCCCATGCCGCCCCGTGGAGCCCCTGGTCCGGGAAGACGTGGTTGCAGAGGCCCATGGCAAGGGCTGCCGGGGCATCGATCGGCTCCGCCAGCATCGCCAGCTCCATGGCGCGTCCGAGTCCGACGAAGCGCGGCAGCATGTAGGAGAGACCGGAGTCCGGCACGAGGCCGATGCGGGAGAAGGCCGCCACCATGCGCGCGGACTCTCCCATCAGCCGCATGTCCGCTGCCAGTGCCAGGCTCATGCCGGCGCCGGCCGCGACCCCCTGCACCTCCGCCACGATCGGCTTCGACATGCCCACCATCGCCTCGACGAGGGGATTGTAGAGCGTCCTGAGAGACTCCCCGATCGAGCGCCTGCCGTCCGTCTCCTCGTCGTTCAGGTCCTGGCCGGAGCAGAAGCCCCTGCCTTCCGCCGACAGCAGCACAACCCGCACGTCGCTCCGGCGGCTGGCGGCCTTCATCGCCGCCTGCAGCTCCAACTTGAGCGTGCGGTTCAGCGCGTTGAGGACTTCGGGCCGGTTCATGCGGATCTCCTGGACGCCGTCCTCTGTGCGCACCAGCAGCGTCTCGTAGCCTTCCATGCCTACCTGCCCTGCCAACGGGCGTCGCGCTTCTCGAGAAACGCCCGCATGCCTTCCTGGCGATCTTCCGTCGCGAACAACAGGTAGAAATTCTTGCGCTCCATGGCGAGTCCCTCCTCGACACCGGCCATGAATGCATTCTGCACCGCCTCCCTCTCGAGCTGCACCGCGACGGGGGCCATGGCGGCGATCTCACTGGCCAGCCGCTCCGCCTCGTCGAGAGCCTGGGAGTCTGGCACGACGCGTGTCACGAGGCCCGCCTCATAGAGCTCGCGGCCGCTCAGGAGCTTGCCGGTGAGCACCATCTCCATCGCGCGCCACTTGCCCAAAGCCCACGTGAGCAGTTGCGTGCCGCCGGCCCCCGGCATCACGCCGAGGCGGATCTCAGGCTGTCAGAAGCGCGCGCCCTCGCCGGCCACGATGAGATCCGCCAGCATGGCGAGCTCCATGCCGCCGCCGAGCGCCAGACCCTCCACCGCCGCGACGATCGGCCGCCTCGTGGCCCGCAGGCTCCGCCCGGGAGCGAGCCGGTCCTCCCGCATGAGGTCGACAGGGCTCGCCCCTAGAAGCTCCCCGATGTCCGCACCCGCGGCGAACACGCCACCCGCCCCGGCGAGCACGATGACCCGCACCTCGGGGTCGCGGTCGAGATCCGAGACCGTCTGGGCCAAGGCCTCCATGAGCGCGAAGGAGAGGGCGCTCTGCACCTCCGGCCGATTCAGGGTGACGACGGCAACGGGCCCCGTGCGCCTGAGGAGCACCAGCGGCAGGTCCCTCCGCGACGAACTCTCCGTCATGCCTCGACCTCCCGCACAGCAAAGTCGACGAGGCCCTGGGCGAACGCCATAAGCGCCTTGAGGGCAGCCCTGCTCTCCTGCGAGCGCTGACTCGCCATGAGCGTCTCGCGGTCGGGAAAGTCGAGCGTTGCCATGTACCAATAGGGGAGGTCTGCGCCGAGCCCCTCCACAGGGCCGGCGGACATGCGCAGGAGCCCGGGCATCCGTGCCGCGAGCGGCAGGTGTTCCGCACGGTAGCGTTCGAGGAATGCCTCCCTGTCTTCGGGTGGTCTGTAGAGTGCGATCAACTGGACCACGGTGACGTCGCCTCCCTCGCACTGGCCGTCTGCGATCAGGACAGTGCCCCTCGGCGTCTTGTCCGTACGGCCGGTGCATCACCGTCCATTCGGCCCACGGCTTTTGCGCAGGTCTTCGCCGCCCGAGTGCGAAACCCTGGCCAGACGATTGCGGGAGGTGGCTCTGCTGGCTAGCTACAAGGAGGATTACGACGCATTCCGGTGGGACATCCCGGAGTACTACAACTTTGGTACCGATGTGGTAGATCAACTCGCACAGGACGAGCGTCTGGCCCTCAGCTTCATGGCGCAGGACGGCAGCGTGCGCGCATACTCGTTCCGCGAGATGGCGGAGGCGTCCGACGCGATCGGCCACGTGCTGCAGCGCGACGGCGTGGGCCGCGGCGAAGGCGTCCTCATCGTGCTGCCGAAGATTCCCGCCTGGCACCAGACAATGGTGGCCGCGCTCAAGATCGGAGCTCTCGCGATCCCGTGCTCCGAGATGCTGCGTCCGCGGGACCTCCTCTACCGCACCAAGCACTCGAAGGCCCGCGCCATTGTCACGACACCTGAACTTGCGCCAGTCGTCGAAGCTTTGGGCGAGGATGCGCCGCCGCTGCGCTACGTCGTAGGCGGCGAACGCGCGGGATTCCGCTGGCTCGACGCGGAGATGGCGGCGGTCCCCGCGGGATCGCCCGCCGTGCGCACGCGCAGCGACGACCCTGCCCTCTGCTACTACACCTCGGGCACCACCGGCGAGCCGAAAGCCGTCCTGCACCTGCACCGCTACCCGATCGGCCATCGCGTCACGGCACGCTACTGGATCGGCATCACCCCCCAGGACCTCTTCTGGTCCACCTCCGCCACCGGCTGGGCCAAGGCCGCCTGGTCCGTACTGTTCGGCCCGTGGGAACTCGGTGTGCCGACCTTCATGTACGAGGGCCGCTTCGACCCGAAGCGCCACCTCGAAATCCTCCAGAGCCAGGGTATCACGGCACTCTGCGCCCCGCCCACGGAGTTCCGCCTGCTCGTGAAGGAGGACCTCTCGCGCTACGACCTCAGCCATGTCCGGACGGCCGTCGCCGCGGGCGAACCCCTGAACCCCGAGGTGATCCGGCTCTGGCGCGACGCCACCGGGGTGACGATCCGCGACGGATACGGCCAGACGGAGACAGTCTGCCTCGTAGCGAACCATCCCGAGCTTCCCGTGCGGCCGGGTTCGATGGGCCTGCCGACTCCGGGGCACGACGTCGTCGTGCTGAACGAGGCTGGCGAAGAGCCGGAGCCGGGTGAGGTCGGCGATGTCGCCGTGCGCGATGACGCCCCGTCGATCTTCGCCGGCTACTGGCACGCCGAAGAGGCGACGAAAGCCACCCGGCGCGGACCCTACTACGTCACGGGCGACCGCGCCTACCGCGACGATGACGGCTACTTCTGGTTCGTCGGGCGGGCGGACGACATCATCATCTCCTCGGGATACCGCATCGGCCCGTTCGAGGTGGAGAGCGCGCTCATCGAGCACCCTGCGGTGCTCGAGGCGGCCGTCGTCAGTTCGCCGGACCCTGACCGTGGTGAGGTGGTCAAGGCCTTCGTCACGCTGCGCGCGGGGCACGAAGGCACCCCAGAGCTTGCCCAGGAGCTCCAGGAGCACTGCAAGCGGGTGACCGCGCCGTACAAGTATCCGCGGAGGATCGAGTTCGTAGCGTCGCTGCCGAAGACGAGTTCGGGGAAGATCCGGCGCGTCGAGCTGCGCCAGCAGGAGTGGGCGAAGGACATCTGACCCGGGTTCTTGCCCGCGGCATACGGCGAAGGCGCCGGCGAAGCGGGGCCTAGGCCCCGCCACGCGCGAGGGGTTCCTGGTGCGTACCATCTCCGGCCACGGCTCCGCCATCGAGGATGCGCCCCGTCCGTCAGGTCGAGCTCAAGAAGCCGACCTGACCACCAGCTCGCCTGCGCTTCACGTGCAGCCCCGGTGCGGGTAGGCCGAAAAGGAAGGCGGGGACCGCGCCCGTGGCGTGGCCCCCACCTGTCATGCTCCGGTTCCTACTGCTCCATCTGCTTGCCGAGGAAGCTCGCGGCCGTTTCCGCCAGCTTGCGTTCCATGTCGCCCATCTGCACTCCGGGTTCCTTCGTGCAGAGGATGACTGCTCCGATCGGGTCGCCCTCGGCGATGATCGGCGCCACCACCATGGACGTGAAGCGCGTCTCATCTTCGTCGTCGCCGATCAGGGCGCCCTTCGGCTTCTCGCCCGGGCGCGGTCCGATGTAGACCTGCCGGTCTTCCATGCACCGCTCTGTCAGCGATCCGACCGCCTTGTTGAGGAACTCCTTCTTCGGCGCTCCTGCGACGGCGATGACTGCGTCGCGGTCGGCGATCACAGCGATGTGCGCGACCGCCTCGTTCAGGGAGTCCGCATACTCCTTGGCGAACTCTCCCAACTCGCCGATCGGCGAGTACTTCTTGAGGATCACCTCGCCGTCGCGATCCACGAAGATCTCGAGCGGGTCGCCATCCCTGATCCGCAAGGTCCGACGGATCTCCTTGGGAATCACCACTCGGCCGAGATCGTCGATGCGGCGAACGATTCCGGTAGCCTTCACCCTGCTCCCCCCTCGGCCGGTAGTTTTGCCAACCGTAGTATATTTAGCCCCTATCCGCCGTATGCAGGATTTTTCCAGCCACGGAGGCAACACCGACACCGCCGCTCTCCCGGGGCGGAGACCGGCCTTGGGTCCTTTACAGCCTTCGGGCCTGGCGTAAGGTTTGCGGGGGTGCGGCCAGAACATGGGCCCTCCTAGGCGGTCGCCTCGGTCGGACGCAGGAAGTCGAAGAGTTCCTCGATCGCTCTGAGCATCTCCGGCCCGGAGGAGCCAATGAGGCGCAGGGCCACATACGGACTCTGCCCGGCGAAGACAGTGGCGCGGCCGCGGTAGCGCACAGGCAGCTCTTTGAGGCGGTCGCGCGAGATCGCGCCGAGGCTGCGCAGGCTCAGCACCACCTCGCCGCGCTCCCTGCGGATGCCGCTCACGTCCAGGTCCTCGCCGCGCAGGCGGATGCTGGCGACGCGGAAGAGACTCTCCACCGGCTCAGGCATCTCGCCGAAGCGGTCTTCCACTTCGTCCAGCAGGTCCTGGACCTCCGCGACGTCCTGCGCCGCCGCGAGGCGCTTGTAGATCTCGATCTTCTGCCGCGGATCCTGCACGTAGTCTGCGGGCACGAACGCGTCCACCGGCAGGTCGAGAGACGGCAGGTGGTGCTCGGGCTGCACCTCGCCCTTGAGCTCGCGCACGGCCTCCTCGAGCATCTGGCTGTAGAGGTCGAAACCGACGTCCACGATGAACCCGTGCTGCTCCGCGCCGAGGATGTTGCCCGCGCCGCGGATCTCGAGGTCGCGCATCGCGAGCTTGAAGCCGGCGCCGAATTCGGTGAACTCGCGGATGGCTTCGAGCCGCTTCTCGGCCACCTCGCTCAGCACCTGGTCGCGACGATAGGTGAAATAGGCGTAGGCGAGCCTGTTTGACCGGCCGATGCGCCCGCGCAGCTGGTAGAGCTGCGAGAGCCCGAGCCTGTCCGCATCCTCGACGATCAGCGTGTTCACACGCGGCATGTCGAGGCCGGATTCGATGATGGTGGTCGAGAGGAGCACATCGTATTCCCCGTCCAGGAAGCGCTGCATCGTCTGCTCGAGGAGGTGCTCCGCCATCTGGCCGTGCCCGATGGCGACGCGCGCCTCGGGGACGAGGCGCTGCAGCATGAGCTGCGCCGCCTCGATGGTCTGCACGCGGTTGTGGACGTAGAACACCTGTCCGCCGCGGCCGAGCTCACGCCGGAGGGCGTCCTGGACGAGTTCCTCCCCCCACTCGACGACATAGGTCTGCACCGGGAAGCGGTCTTCCGGCGGCGTGTCGATCGTCGAGAGGTCCCGCAGGCCAACGAGGCCCATGTGGAGGGTGCGGGGAATCGGCGTCGCCGTCAGCGTCAGCACGTCGACGCTGGCGCGCAGGGCCTTGAGGCGCTCTTTGTGGCGCACGCCGAAGCGCTGCTCCTCATCGACGACGACGAGGCCGAGGTCGTGGAACTGAACGTCCTGTGCGAGCAGCCGGTGCGTGCCGATGAGTACGTCGATGCTGCCGCGCTTTAGGCGCCGCAGCACGTCGGCCTGCTCCTTGGGGCTCCTGAAGCGCGACAAGAGCTCCACCTCGACGGGGAAGCCGGCGAAGCGCTGCTGGAAGGTGTTGAAGTGCTGCTGCGCCAGGATCGTCGTCGGCACCAGCACGGCCACCTGCCGGCCGTCGAGCGCCGCCTTGAAGGCCGCCCGCACCGCCACTTCCGTCTTGCCGTAGCCGACGTCGCCGCAGAGCAGCCTGTCCATCGGCCTGGATCGCTCGAGGTCCCGCTTCACTTCCTCGATGGCTCGACGCTGATCGGGCGTCTCCTCGTAGGGGAACGCGTCCTCGAGTTTCTGCATCCATTCGCCGTCCGGAGCGAAGGCATGCCCCTGGGTGGCCTCGCGACGGGCGTAGATCTCGAGGAGCTCGACCGCCATCTCGCGCACCGACGTCTTGACGCGAGCCTTCACCTTGTGCCAGTCGTTGCCGCCCAGCCTGTAGAGCTTGGGCTCCTGCCCCTCCTGGCCGACATACTTCTGCACGAGGTCGATCTGTTCGACGGGCACGTAGAGCTTGTCGCCCTGGGCGTAGCTGAGATGGAGGTACTCCTTGCGTACCCCTTCGATCTCCATCGCGCGCATGCCGAGGTACCGGCCGATGCCGTGGTGGACGTGGACGACGTAGTCGCCCGGCCTGAGCTCGGCGGTGCTCTTGAGGCGCTTCTGCCCTTCTTCCGCAGCCCGCGGCCGGACGGCGCGGCGCTTCTCGCGGCCGAAGACCTCCCCGTCGCTGAGGAGCCAGAGCGCGAGGCCCGGCAGGTGGAAGCCGCTCTGCAGCGCCGCCGACGCGAGCAGCACCTCGCCAGGCTCCGGGGCGTCGCGCAGAGAGCCTTGGCGCGGCGCGATGCCCGCTCTCTCCAGTTCCTTGCGCAGGCGTTCCTGGCGCTCGGGCGCGGATGCGAGCAGCACGACGCGATAGCCGCCGTCGCGGTGGCGCTCGAGTTCCTTGAGGAAGAGCGGCCACTGGCCCTGGAAGTTCTCGACTGGACGCGATGCGATCGAAACGACGCTGCCGAGCGTCGCGTGGCCAATGCGCCGCGCAAGGATGGTGAAAGCGATGCGGTGGCGGCGCTTCAGCGCAGCCTCGGCATCCGCCTCGGGCACGAGCACCTCGCCCTGGCGTGGCAGGATCGCTCCTTCGCCCAGGAGCGCGAGCGACCGGTCCTGCGCCAGGCGATGGGCCGCACGCGCGGCCTCCCAGGCGCGATCCGGGTCGGACACGAGCACAAGGGCGTCGTCGGGCAGGTAGTCGATGAGGCTCGCGCCAGTGCTGTAGAAGAAGGCGTGGAAGCGCTCGGCCCCCTGGCCCGCCGGCATGCCGCCCCAGTTCTCCACGACGTGGCCGATGCGATCCTCCAGCCGCGCGGCGATGTCGGGCCGCTCCGAGCGGCGCAGGCGCGCGATCTGCAATGCGAGTTCGCGACGGATCAAGGTGAGGCCTTGCTGGGCCACCGCCTCGGAAAGCACGAGTTCGCTCGCGGGGCCAACCGAAATCTCCTGCACGTGCGGGAGCGAGCGCTGTGTCTCGGGATCGAATGTGCGCAGGCTCTCGATCTCGTCGTCGAAGAGATCCGCGCGCACCGGCGCGTCCTCCCCGAGGCCGAAGACATCGAGGATGCTGCCGCGCACCGCGAATTGGCCGGGCGCGTCCACACGCTCCTCGCGCACATAGCCGAGGTGGGCGAGCGTAGCCTCCGTGCGCCTGAAGTCCAGGCGCTGACCTACCTTCAGTTCGAGCGCCGCTCCGCGGACCACGTCGGGCGGCGTCAGCCGCGAGATGGCCGCCTCGAGCGAGGCCACCACGACCACGTCCCGGCCCGCGAGCAGCCGGGACTGCGCGTGCAGCCGTGCGGCGATGCGCTCGGTCGACTCGGCGATCACCTCGAAGGGAAGCACCTCGCGCTCCGGGTAGTAGAGGACTTCGCGCTCGGGCAAAAGGGTGCCGAGGTCCGCCTGCAGGCGTTCAGCCGCCTGCGGCGTCGGCAGGAGCCAAAGAGCGGGGCCCTTGCGGTCACGCAAAAGGGCAGCCACCAGGTAGGCGCGTTCCGCCCCCTGCAGGCCGACGACCAGTTGTTCCGTAGGAGCGCCGCTGAGGCCCTGGCGCAAGGCCCGATACTCCGGGGCACTGTGCCACAGTGCCGTGAGCTCCAAACGCGTCCCCCCAGCGCGGCACCTTTTGGCGCCGCCTCTTTCTTCCTATGCCGGATAGGTCCGGCCGTTGAATGCGTTCATTGCAGCCTCGATGCCGTCCTGGACCGCCGTGCGCAGGCACTCGACCGCCAGATCCACCGCCCAGGTGAGACGAAGCGCGTCCTCGCCCCGCGCCGAGCCGAGCACGAAGCGCACCACGTCGTCGTCCGGCGGCCTGCCGATGCCGATGCGCAGGCGCGCGAACTGCTGGGTGCCGATCTCGCCGATGATGGACTTGAGACCATTGTGCCCGCCTGCGCTGCCTTCCCCGCGCAGGCGGATCTGGCCGGTGGGCAGGTCGAGATCGTCGCACACGCAGAGGATGTCGCTCGGGGCGACGCCGAGCGCATGTGCCGCGAGGCGCACCGAACGCCCCGAGAGGTTCATGAAGGTGGTCGGCTTGAGCAGGTAGATCGGCGCGGGCCCGCTCCCCTTCGCGAGATAGCCCTGGTGGGGGCTGCGCCGGAACGACAGGCGCTCTTCGCGCGCAAACGCATCGAGCACGCGAAAGCCGATGTTGTGGCGCGTGCCGTGGTATTCAAGACCCGGATTGCCGAGCCCGCAGACGAGCCGCGGCTTCTGGCTCATTGGAAGAGCAGCGAAACCGACTCGTCCTCGTGGA
>JAJYNV010000080.1:4540-10703 GCA_021786135.1 Bacillota bacterium | reverse complement strand
CTGCTGCGCCGGCAGGAGCGCGAGCCCGAGCGCGTCCTGGAGCTGATGCACCGGCACCACCTCGACCCCCATCTGGTGCAGGATCTCCTGGTCGTTCTCCTGCGGCACCAGCACGCGCCGCGCTCCGGCCTCGGCCGCGGCCCGCACCTTTGCGGGCACCCCGCCGACCGGCCGCACCTCGCCGTGGATCGAGATCTCGCCCGTCATCGCGAGCAGGTTGTCCACCTTGCGCTGCGTTATGGCGGAGTAGGCGGCCACGGCGATGGTGACTCCAGCCGAAGGTCCGTCGACCGGCATGCCGCCGGGCAGGTTGATGTGGAGGTCATAGTCCCTGAGATCCTCGTGCAGCACCGTGCCGAGCACCGTGAGCACGCTCTCGACCGACGACCGTCCCATGGACTTGCGGCGCAGCGTGTGTCCGCGGCCGTCGATGTCCTCCTCGTCCACCATACCCGTGATCGTCAGGTGTCCGCGCCCCCGCGCCACGCGCCGCGCGGTCGCCTCCACCTCGAGGATGGTTCCGACGTTCGGTCCCACCACGGCAAGCCCTGTCGCGACGCCGACAGCCGGCTCCGTCGGCATGCGCCGCTCGATGCGCGGCGTGTACTGCTGAGCCGCCACGACCCACTCGACGTCGCTGCGCTCGATGCGCTGCCGAGACTCCGTCATGGTGAGGCTGGCCGCGATCTGGACGATGTTGACCGCGTCGCGGCCGTTCTGGGCATAGTCGGCGACGATGCCGAGCGCACCGTCCGCCAGCGCGATCTGCACCCTGCGCGACGCGCCCTCGGCGATTTGCAGCACCTCTTCCTTGTGCAGCGGCCGGAAGAAGATCTCGACGCAGCGCGAGCGCAGGGCGGGCGGCAACTCCTCAGGCTGGCGCGTCGTGGCGCCTACGAGCCGGAAGTCCGCCGGCAGGCCATTCTCGAACATGTCCTGGATGTGGCGCGGGATGTTGGGATCCTCGCTCGCGTAGTACGCGCTCTCGAGGAAGACCTTGCGGTCTTCGAGCACCTTGAGGAGCTTGTTCATCTGCAGCGGATGGAGTTCGCCGATCTCATCGATGAACAGCATGCCGCCATGAGCCTTCGTCACCGCGCCCGGCTTCGGCTGCGGAATGCCCGCCATGCCCATCGCGCCGGCGCCCTGGTAGATGGGATCGTGGACGCTGCCGATCAATGGGTCCGCGATGCCGCGCTCGTCGAAGCGCGCCGTCGTCGCGTCGAGCTCGATGAACTTGGCGTCAGGCTTGAAGGGAGAGTGCTGCGCACGTTTGGCCTCCTCGAGCACAAGCCGAGCGGCCGCCGTCTTGCCGACACCGGGCGGGCCATAGATCAGCACATGCTGCGGGTTCGGGCCGCAGAGCGCGGCTCTCAGCGCGCGCACGCCCTCACCCTGGCCGATCACCTCGTCCATGGTCGTGGGCCGGGTGCGCTCCGACAGCGGCTCCGTGAGAGAGATCTCGCGCAGCAGGCGGAGCTTCTCCACCTCCTTGCGCGACTCGCGGTCGATCGCAACGCGGTTGCCCTGCTGGCCTCTGAGGAGATTCCAGAAGTAGAGGCCGATCACCACCGCGAAGAAGAACTGCACGAAGGTAAGGATTCCCGCCGCGTAGTCCACCAGGCTCGCCTCCATCTCCGGCTAGTATGCCGGCGGGGAAGGCGGGCTATGTTATGCGCACGGCATCTTTTTCCGCCCGGCCCGGTCTAGCCTTGCGCCGCCTCGAGCGTCGCCCCGATCTCCGCCGCCCGCTCCTTCGCACGGCGCACCGCGAGACGCACGGTCTCGCGCAGCTCGTGTCCTTCGAACACCTGCAGGGCCGCCAGTGTCGTACCTCCGGGAGATGAGATCTGGCGCCGCAGTTCCGCCGGCTCGGCGCCCGATTCGACGGCCATGCGCGCTGCGCCGAGCGCCGTCTGCAGCGTCAAGGCGCGCGCGACATCCGCTGGCAGTCCCTCGGCGACGCCGGCCGCGATCATCGCCTCGATCAACAGATAGACATATGCGGGGCCGCTGCCCGAGAGCGCCGTGACGGCATCGAGCTGTTCCTCGGCCACGAGTTCCACCGGGCCGAGCGTCGCAAGCAGCCTGGCGGCGGTTCGGACGTCCGAGGGATCGCCCTCTCGCGCCAGCGCTGTAGCGGACGCACCGATGACGGATCCCGTGTTCGGCATGGCGCGCACAACGCGGTGATGGTCGCCGAGGGCCGCCTGCAGCCCGCGTCGGCGCAGCCCCGCCACAACCGAAACCACAAGGTGGCGGGCGTCGAGAGAGGGGCGCAGCTGCCGGCTCGCCTCGAGCGCATCCTTCGGCTTGACCGCCAGGATGAGGACATCCGAACGCCGGCAGACGTCGGCCTTGTCGACCGTCGCGTGCACTCCAAGGCGTTCCGCCTCCCTCAGCCGGCCGCGATCGCCGCGGTTGGTCACAGCGAGGCACTCGGGCGCAAGGGCGCCACCTGCCAGCAAACCGTGCAAGAGTGCCTGCGCCATCGCGCCGGCGCCGATCAGCCCGACGCCGCGAACCTCCTCGCCACCCATCCGCCGCACCTCCTTCACGGATAACGCAAAGCCCCCGTCCAGTGAAGGACGGGGGCCCGTGGTACCACCTTCGTTCCGCCCCGGGGGGCGGCACTCCTCGCCGCGTCGCGTGCGGTACCCGGCGGACTCGTCGCCCGCAGCTTCGGGGCGGGTCGCCTGCGCTGAGCCACCGGCTCGCACCTTCCGCCGGCTCTCTTCGGTCCTTGCGCGGGCTCTTCCCCATCATCGCCATCCATTTGGTATTGGCCCGTACTGTAGCACGTACCGCTGCATGCGTCAAAGGGTTGACCTGCCTCAAGAACCCTCCTCGCCATCCCGCGGCAGGACATCGTCCGCTCTTCTTGGCCTGCATGGCGCATGCAGATCGACGTCAAGCCTCCCTGACTTCCGGCGGCGTCACGCGGTTCCTTGTGGCGAGAATGCGGAAAAACGGCTTGGGCTCCTTCAGGACGTCGGTGACGTGAAAGCCGCTCTGTTCGACGATCTGCGCGAGTTCATCGGGATCCACCCAAATGTTCAGCTTCGGCCCCTGCAGCGCCACCCCCTCGGCCCATTCCATGACGCACAGGCGACCGCCCGGCCGCAGGATGCGGGGCACCTCCCGTCGCAGAGACAGCCAATGAGGGATGTCCCGGAACACGCGAGTCACCAGCACTGCGTCCGCGACGCCGTCCTCGAGCGGCAGCTCCGTGCCGCCGATGTGCAGCATCGTCACGTTGCCGAGTCCCTCGAGCGACGCACGCCGACGCAAGAGGTCGAGATAGCCCTGCACGGCATCCAGCGCGAACACCCGCCCGCCGGTCAGCATGCGCGCCGCCGGCAGGGTGAAGAAGCCGGGCCCGGCGCCGATCTCGACCAGAGTCGAGCGATCGTCGGCGACGAGCGCCGCCACCACCTCGTCCGGCGTCAACACGCTGCGGAAACGGTCCTCGGCCTCGCGCACACGCTCGGGATCGAATGAGTCGGTCTCACGCGGGACCAATTGGCTGACCCTCACGGTTCCCATCTCCCGTCCTCATTCTGACATGACCGGTCCGCCGGTGCCGCCAAAGCGCCGCCCGCTCCGCCGCGACCAACGGACCGGGTCACCTCCGCCCTGATGTCGCCTCGGCGGCTGCCGGCCTCACGACGCCTTTTAGCGCCGGTCGATGCCGTCATTCCTTGGCTTTGGCCGGGTCGCTCGACGCGTCCCCCTGCGTCAGGTCGATGTCCTTGACCGAACGTCGGAACTCCTGGATCGTCTTGCCTACGCCCTTGCCGATCTCCGGCAGGCGTTTCGGGCCGAACAGCAGCAGAGCGATCACCAACACGATGATGAGGTGGGTCGGTGTCAGGAGGTCCATGCGATCACATTCCCTTCGCGAACTTCGAAACACCGCTGCGGGAAGGCGTTCCCGCCCGCTGCCAGAGCGTCTGGCTCCTGCAGGCCGGGCAGAGCGGTTGCCCGGTTCCATGCCGGCCCTCCGCCTCGGCCGACGTCCGCAGCCCCTGCCAGAGCGCTTGAGGCGCCAGCTGTGCGCCGCAGGAGGAGCAGCGCACGAGGGGACTCTCCCGCAGCACCGCCACCTGGGCACCCGGCGGGGCTGCAGAGACTCCCAGCGCGCCCGTCGGGCAGGCCGGCAGGCAGGCGGCGCATGCTGCGCAGGCACCTGGGTCGAACACCAGGCGCTCGCGCTCCTCCTGCCGCTCGAGGAGCAAGGCGTGGGCGGCACACGCCTGCGCGCAGATGCCACACAGCGTGCAGCCCACGCCGGCTGCGAGCCCGAACGGCTCTGTTTGCAGCGCGCTCAGCCGCTGCGGACGCCGGAGCGCAGCCAGTTCTCGGAAGTCCACCGCTGGGACGCCCACGCCCGCCTCGGCTGCGTGCGTCGCATACTCCCTCAGCGGGCAGTCCTGGACAGGGCAGACGACATCGACGGCGACTCCGGCGGCACGGGCTTCCCGGATACGCGCGTCCGCGATCTCGGCCACGCAGGCCACAGGCATCTGTGGCCGTCCATCCGGCGCCAGCGGCCGGCAGGTGAGGCGCAGTCGCGCAATAGCCTCTGCGTCGGCTCTTGCGGCCGAGAGCGCTGCAAGCCACTGGGCATCACCCGTCACGGCGCTCTCGAGGGCTCCCGTCGGACAGGCCGCTACGCAGCGCCCGCACTGACGGCACGCCTCCTCAGCGATGGACAGGTGTCCGCGCTGGATGCTGATCGCGCCGCTCGGGCAGGCGTCAGCACACGCGCGGCAACCTGCCGCGCTGTGACAGAGGGTCGCCTCCAGCCGCGGCACGCGCTGCAGCGGCAAGAGTCTCGGCAGGGGCAGGCGGAGCAGTTCGCCGCGCGTGGGCTCATCCATCAGCCCGACATAGCGACGGGTGGGCCCGTCACCCGCGATCGGCGCGTCAAGCCTCGCGAGCTGAACGCCGACGTCGCGCCACAGCGCATCGCTCCGAGCGTCGCACGACCGCGAGCAGACGACCCAGCCCAGTGCCGGGGGATCGGCCGCGGGCAGCGCGTCGGCGAGGCCGAGAAAGGCCAGCACCGGTCCATCGATGACGCTGCGCACCGGTCGCGGCAGGATCACGACGCGCATGGCCCGCCCAGGGTAGCGCTGGCGCATGCCGGCGATCAGCCTGCGCTGCAGCGAGCGCCGGATGCCGGGCCCGAACGCCAGGGTCAGGGTCTCGTCACGCGCCATGTCGCACCACCTCTCAGAGGGGCCCACGTCCGACGGACGTCAGGCGGGTCTGCAGCCACCTGTTCTTACGCGTCCTGCGCTGCCTTGACCGCCGCCAGGGCGTAGGCGGCGGCCTTCGCGTAGAAGGGCTGCCTGGCGTGCTGGGCGACGCCGGCGACCCATTTGGGCAGCCACTCCAGGAGATGGCGTTCACCGAAGGCCGCGGCGTCGGTCATCGCCTGCAGGTCCCCCCTGAGAAGGAGGTGCCCAAGGAACGCGAGCTCGGAAACGACGTGATCAGGCGGCAGTTCCTGGGCCGTCACGCCATGTTTCTCATAGGTGCCCGCCACCTCGCTCGTGCTCTGCCCAGCGCCGGCCTCCTCGAGATAGAAGGCCTCCACGGGGCGGCAGGGCGCATACGGCAGGTCGGAAATGAAGAGCCGGGTGTACTCCTCCTGGGCGGCCTCGACGCCGTCGGCGGCCATGGCGGCGAAGGCCTCCTGCAGGTGCGTCTGCAGCGCCTGGCGGATGGTCGGAACATCGCCGTCCGCGACGAGTCGCAGGATGTTCGGAGCCACATCCCACCACTCGCCCTCTGGGTACCGCAAGAGGTAGGCCGCCGCCTCGAGATCGAAGAGAACCTCTTCCGCCGCCTGCATCGCTGCCGCCCTCCAACCTGCTCAGATGTGCGGGAACGGGTAGCCGAAGATGCCTGCAGCAAGTACGTAGTAGCGCAGCAGGAACCCTCCCATGAGCACCAGGACCGCGGCCAGGGACGTCAGCACGTGGTTCGGACGGGCTTCGCCGCCCTGGCTGCGGCCGTGCTGCACCATCTGCCAGATCTCGATGGCCCACGGCACAAGCAGTCCGAGGAACGCGAAGCCGACGAGGAAGCCCGGGCTGCCGAGCAGGTAGGCAGCCGACAGCCTGGCGGCCTCAGGCGCTAGGCGGAAGTAGTT
>JAJYNV010000080.1:0-4530 GCA_021786135.1 Bacillota bacterium | reverse complement strand
GCCGCCGATTGACCTTGATCCGGCACCGCCGACCCCCAAACTCCCGCCCGCATAGTCGTAGAGGGCCGCATAATGGTCTTTTGCTGAGAGGAGAAGGTCCAATCCCCCGGTAATTCCCAGACTGAACGGGCTTGCCCCCGCCCGCCAAAGCGCCGAGAGATTGCCGCCGATGAGCGCCGCATCCACGCGCTCGAGCCTGCCCGCCAGCGCGTCCAGCCAGGGCCATGTCTTGCGCATGGCGAGGGTGTAGAGCAGCACGAGCGCGGCCCCTGTCGAGGCAGCGGAAACCACGAACAGGAGCGGCAACGCCGGCGTGTTCCAGAACGGAATGTCCGGTGCCTGGGAGACGAGGAAGCCGGTATAGAGCGCCACGGCCATGCCGATGACGGAGTTCCAGGCGAGGAGCCTGGGCAGCACGACATCGCGCCTGAGGTCGAACCAGAGGTAGACGACCCCGATCACGAGGAAGGCGGTCAGCAGCAGGACGCCCCAGAAGATCCACGACGTCGGGTTCAGGAGCGTGTACATGAGGTGCCAGGGGTTGACGAGATCTACCACCAGGAACAGCGTGCCGACGGCCACCGAGGCCATCGCCGCCCCCTGGGCGAACCGCATGAGCCGCCTTTGCAGCTCTCCGGTCAGCGCAGCAGTGCGCCCGAGCCAGTAGGCCATGCCCACCGTGGCGCCGCCGAGTCCGCCGAGGAAGAGGTAGACCGCGATCAGCCAACCCCACTCGGTCTGGTGCATGTACGTCACGTCGTCTCCCCCTCAGCGGATGTAGAAGACCTTCGGCTTCGTGCCGAGCTCTGGCGCGAGAGGAACGGCCTCGCCCGAGGAGACGAGCTGGGCGACGCGGCTCGCTTGGTCGTTGAGATCCCCGAAGATCCTCGCCTCGCCCGGGCAGGTGGCAACGCATGCCGGCTCAAGGCCCTCCTCGAGCCGCTCGTAGCAGAAGTCGCACTTGTCCACGTGGGCGCTGGTCTGCTGCACGTCGGGACCATAGACGATGCGGGCCCTGCTTATGTCGCCCGCGTCGTAGACGTAGCGGGCGTCGTAGGGACAGGCGAGCATGCAGGCCTTGCAGCCCATGCAGGTCTCCTGGTCGACGACCACGATGCCACCCTCGATGTAGTGGCTCGCACCGGTAGGGCACACGGACACGCAGGGCGCATCCTCGCAGTGCATGCAAAGTCGGGGTACGAATTCGCGGGAAACGTCGGGGAACTCACCGATCACGACGTTCTCGACGTGGGTGCGATAATTGCCGGACCAGAACGGCGTGTCGTGCTGCTGGGTGCATGCCGCGACACAGGCTTGGCAGCCGAGGCACGTCTTCGCGTTCAAGACCATTCCGTAGCGCTTCACCCGTCAGCCCTCCCTAGAGCTTGCGCAGGCGCACGGTGAACTCGCCGCTGCGCGGCGCGCCTACCACCGATTCGGGCCGTGCCGTGACAAGCTGACTCAAGGCCGTGCCCTGGCCGGCCCCTACCAGCAGCCGGTTGTGCACACCGAAGTTGGACATCATGTAGACCGTATCCGGTCGCACCATCTCCGTCAGGAAGGCTGTGCCCTGCACCGTGTCGCCGGTGGCGGTGTTGCGGAGCTCGAGGCGGTCGCCGGAACCGATGCGGAGCCTGCGAGCCGACGCGGGATTGACCCAGATCCCGAGGTACTGGTCACCGTAGTTGTGCGACAGCGCCATGAGCAGGTCGTTGTTGGCCGTGGCCGTGTGGGACTGCACAGGCGCCTTGCCATACGCGAAGAAGAACTCGTCTGCCGCCAGGTGGCCGCCTGCGGCCGGTGTCTCCGGCGGAATCCAGGCAATCAGGGGGTCCCACTCCGGACGATAGCCGTGTTCCTGGATGAAGCCGGCCGTAATGAGCGAGAAGAGCTCGAGCCGCCCCGACGGCGTGGGAACGGGGAGGTGGTCCGGCATCGCCCAGCGCGCAAGCAGCGGCTCTGCCTGATCGAACACCACGAGGCCGTCCCGCCGCAGACGGCGCTTGAGTTGTGCCGCCAAGACACCCTCGGCGCGCGCCGCCTCACGGATCTGGTACTCCGCCACGGCCGCGACAGCCGACCCGCCGCTCCGACGCGCCGACTCGGCTGTCGCGGCCACCGCGGCCGGATCCCAGCCGTTGAACTCCGCCACCGTCTGCCAGAACGGCACGCCACGCATGGCCGCAAGGTCGGAGAGGATGTCGAGCGCAGGCTTCGTGCCCTTCGGCGGAGTGACGGACGGTTCCCTCAGGCGGATGCCGCGCTGGTGGCTGTGCCCCAGGTCGAAGAGCAGGTCCTGGCGCTCGAGGTACACCTGATCCGG
This sequence comes from Bacillota bacterium, assembly GCA_021786135.1. GTDB lineage: Bacteria > Bacillota > Sulfobacillia > JAJZYS01 > JAJYTV01 > JAJZQO01. The sequence continues at coordinate 2,207 of JAJYNV010000080.1, read as the reverse complement.
AAGAATGACGTCCGCGTAGGCGTTCGAATCGTTCGGCATGATATCGATCGCCACCACGAGCCCCATGCCCGGGTCGGCCAGGAACTCCTGCCATGCCGTGCTGCTCATGGCGTTGCGGATGGGGTTCGCCTGGTACATGTAGAAGGACCGCAGCCGGTAGGGCTTGCCCTGCCACTGCACCTGTCCCTTGGAGCCTTCGAGGTAGCCGAGGTTCGGGAAGAGCGGGAAGGCGACGCCCTGCTTGCCCTCGGAGAACTGTTGCTCGGACCAGGCGTACGAGATGCCGGGATGCTTGTGATTCCAGGCCTGCGGGTTGTCGAAGTAGGTCGCGAGCACGCCTTGCGGGCTCATGATGCCTGGCACCAGCATGCCAGGATACTTCTGCAGGTCACCGCCCTTGCGGAGGTAGGCCAGCATGTCCGCCATCATCTCGTGGTACTCTCCGGCGAAGATCCAGCCGCCGCGCCGGTCGATGCCGCCGACCAGCGCCTGCAGCATCGCAACGCTGCGGCGCAGCATGATCGAGTTCCTGTAGCGTCCATCGTGCCAGCCGGGCTCGACCAGAGCAGGGCGCGTGGTGCCGAAGTCGTGCGCCACCTCGCGGATCGTCGCCGCGCTGACGTCGGTGATCGCGGCCGCCCACTCCGGCGTGAAGGTCGCCACCTTCTGCTGCAGCGCCTGCAGCACGGTCTGCACCCGCTTGCCCTGGAAGAGCAGTCCCTGCGGTACGGCAAGCGCCGGTGCGACGGTGGAACCGTCGACAGCCACCGTGTTGTCGTTGTGGAACACGCCACCGGTCTCCACGACCTGTCCGCGCGTGGCATCGTAGACGTAGAAGGCGCTCGGCATGTGCGACGCCGGGTCCGTCTTCATCACGGGCTGACCCTGCTCGTCGAGGAGGAACGGCGCATTGGTGTGGGCCGCCACGAACTGCGCATCGTAGTATCCGTGCCCGAGCATCTCGTGCAGCATGGCCAGGGTGAACGCCAGGTCCGTGCCCGGCTTGATGGGGATCCAGGTGTCGGCGTGCGCGGCGAGCTCGGAGAGGCGCGGATCGAGCACGACAACCTTGGTCTTCTCGAGGTTGCGCGCGAGGTCGAGCGCTCGGCCGGTCGAGATGGCGGCGACCGACGCATTCGATCCGATGGCAAGGAAGTAGCGCGCGTTGCCGTAGTCCGCCTGCACCTCGTCGTGGATGTTGAAGTTGCCCGTCACCGTGTCGATGCCGAAGTGCTCGCCCGTGACGCAGGGCTGCATCGGCGTGCCGTAGATGTTCGGGATCTCCGACGATACGGCGAACGCGACGACCTCCGGGCGGTAGTAGGCGCAGATCACCCAGCCCGCGGCGATTGCCTTCTCGTAGGGCTGGATGTCGAGTTCCCGCTCCCGCCGCTCGATGTACGCGTAGGCCTCCTCCCAGCTGGCCGCCCGGAATCGCCACTCGCCGCGCTTCGACCCCGCGACGCGAATGAGCGGCCTCGTGATGCGTTCGGGACTATACGCCAGCCGGAGCCCGGACTGGCCGCGCGGGCACAGGCGGCCCTGGTTGAAGGGATCCGCTCCGTTGCCGTCGATCTTGACGGCGCGCCGGAGTCCGCCCCGTTCATCGACCTGCACTTTGATCCCGCAACCGCTCGCGCACATGGTGCAGATATTGGGATACGACGTATCCGACTGCGTCGCGTCGTCTGCACTCGTCTTCGCAAGCGCAAACTCCAAGGGTCCCAGAACCGCCAAAGATGCACCAGTAACCGCGCTGGCTTCGATGAATTCTCTTCGCGTAAGCATCTGCTAACCCCCGCACCGCTGATACACTGCCATGTATGCCTATCGAAGATTAGTTGTGGCGCTCGCCTTCCGGATATACCTCATGGGTCCTGAATCATTACTCCATTCGCCGCCCCGGGCCGCCGGTCAGGCGGATCCCATTCGTCGCATGCATAACCACTTGTCAGCCCACTGCGTCATCCCGCAGCGGGAAGGTATGGTAGCGTCAGACGTCGGAACACTGTCTGGGGCCGCGTTCAGAGCCTTTATCGCCTTGAGCGCGGCAGCGTCTGATTTCCGTTCTGGGTGGTCTTTCAGCGATCTGGACGACGCGCAGCGACCACTTCCGCCGTCAAGATGGGCCGGTTGGCGCCAGCGCAAGCCGCCTCTGCACCCACCTCCGCACGACGCACAAAGCGCACGGCCTGATGGCCGTGCGC
>JAJYNV010000262.1 GCA_021786135.1 Bacillota bacterium | reverse complement strand
AATTCGGTGGCGATCGTCACGTCCAGCGTACCACCATCGATGCGCGGCCGCGCGATCGGAGTGCAGGGTGCCGCACAGGCTGTGGGTCTCGCTATCGGGCCGGCCATCGGCGGTCTCCTCATCGCCGCCTTCTCCTGGCGCGCTATCTTCCTCGTCAACCTGCCGATCGCTGCCATCGCTCTGATCGTGGCGCCGTTCACGCTGCCCAAGGATCCCAAGGGAGGGACGATGCCGCGGGTCGACGTGGTCTCGTCCGGTCTCATGGCCATCGTTCTCGTGCTGGTTCTCCTGGCCCTGAATCCGACGCTGCCCGGCCACCAGTTCTGGTACGTTGAACTCGGGATCGCCGTCGTCCTGGGATACGTCTTCGCCCGCCGTCAGGGTCTCGTGCCGACGCCCCTCGTCGATCCTCAGCTTGTCAAGATCCTCAACGTCAGCGGCGGTGTCGTCCTGGGCATTCTCTCGTTCAGCGTGCTCTACGGTGTGATGTTCCTCACGCCCTACTACCTGCAGGAGGTGCGCCACCTGCCTGCGGCTAGCATGGGGCTCCTCCTGATGGCCATCGCACTCGCCATGACCGCGGTAGCGCCTCTGGCGGGCACCTTGGCCGACCGCTTCGGCAACCGCAAGGTGGCCGTTGGCGGGCTGGTCGTACTCACCGCAGGCGCCATCGCGATCTACCTCTGGACGCCGTTCACGGCCTTCGCCTGGACAGTCCCCGCCATGGCCCTGATCGGAGTCGGAGCCGGCGTCTTCACTCCGCCCAACAACAGCTCGGTCATGGGAAGCGCGCCTCCCGAGCACCTCGGTGTCACCGGTGGCCTCCTCAACATGGGCCGCTCGATTGGCATGAGCCTCGGCCAGGCACTGGTTGCCGCCATCTTCGAGATCGGCACCCTGGCGGGTGGCTACTATCAAGGCTTCCGCGACGCCATGATCCTGGTGGTCGCGATCTCGATCGTCTCCCTCGTGATGCAGTGGTTCATGCCGAAGGACACCGGCGCCTTGGGGCGCGACATGCCTTTCCTGCCGGATTGAACGAGTCTCTCCGCTTGTCGCCCGCGCCCTCAGGCGTGGGCGACAAGCGCGTAGAGGACCAGGATCGCCGTCGCCAGACCTACCTCCTGGCGGCCCATGCGGCTGATCTCAAGCCAGGGGCGGCCACTGCCGAGCCACAGATACGCGCGCGCCATCTGCGGGAGGAGCGGCACGGCTGCCCAGATGGGAAGGTAGCCGAACAGGCTGACGATCACGACGCCCACCGTGACCAGCGAAGCGGATCCTGCGAGCAGGATCGTCCCCTGACGCACCTCTTCGGCGTCCATGCCGGTGCGAGCCGCGACGATCTGAAGCCTGAGGAATCCTACGCCATAGAGAAAATGCAGCACGAGCCCGAGGTAGACGATCCACATCGCCATGTCCGCCGAGAGCCCCAAGGCGATCCAGGTCCCGGGCACGACGAGCAGGAGCCCCCACGTGGCCACGAGTTCCCGCAAGGTTCGCCCGCGCTCGCCCCAGAAGCCGAGCAGCATCGCCACCGCGTAGAAGGGTGCCGCAATCAGCGGCAGGGCATAGATCGCAGCATTGTGGGCGCTCCCTGCGGCGAGGCTGCCGAAGACGCCCGACAGCAGGAGTTCTCCCAGGAGAATGCTCAGATAGCGCCAAAGGAACCTCTGTCCGTCCCCATGTACGCGAAGGAGCCGCTCAAGCGGCTCCTTCACCATCAGGAGCAGAATCATGGCTGGCAGAAGCCAGAGGGCAGCGGGCGTCAGGCGGTCGGCCACAGCGAGCGCGGTGACGTACCCAGTCACCAGCATCGACCATGCGCCGTACTCGCGCGGTACGAGCCACCAAAGGCCCTGGCGCGGGGGGAAAGAGCTCCGGAGCGCCTGGGCGGTATACACGGCCGGTCCTCAGTCCCGCGCCGTGCTGGCGCTGGCCTGGCCGGCGGGATACTCCTCCAGGAAGCGGATCACTTCGCGCGTGATCGGGCTGGGCGTCGATGACCCGGCCGTGACGCCCACCGTCTCCTTGCCCTCGAGCCATCGGGGGTCGATCTCATGCACGCCGTCCACAAGATAGGCCGGGCGGCCGGCTTGCTCGCGCACCACCTGAACGAGTCGGTTCGAATTGTTCGAGCGGGTGTCGCCCACGACGATGACGAGGTCGCAGTTCTCCGCCTGCCGCACCGCGGCTTCCTGCCGCAGTTGCGTGGCTAGGCAGATCTCGTTGAACACCTCGATCTGCGGATAGCGGCGACGGAGCTCCTCGATGGTCTCCTCGGTGTCCCAGCGTGAGAGCGTCGTCTGCGTCACCACCGCGACCTTCTTGCCCTCAAGGTCGAGATCATGCGCATCCTGCGCCGTTTCGATGAGGTACACGCTCTCCGGCGCTTCGCCCATGGCACCCTCGGGTTCCGGGTGGCCGCGACGGCCGATGTAGAGGATCGTGTAGTCTTCCTGCGCCAAGCTACGGATAAGGTCATGGGTCTTGGTCACGTCAGGACAAGTGGCGTCCACGACATCCAGCCCCCTCTCGGCCGCACGCCGTCGCACGGCTTCCGATACGCCGTGGGCGGTGAAGACAACCGTCCCCTCGCTCACTTGCTCGATCAACTCGAGCCGGTTCTCGCCGTCGAGCGAAATGACGCCATAGCGGTCGAGTTCCTCCACCGCATGGCGATTATGGACAATCAGCCCGAGAACGAAGATCGGCTTGCGCGTCCCCGGGTCTTCCGCAACCTGCCGCACAAGCTTCATGGCGTCGACGACGCCGTAGCAATAGCCGCGCGGTGTGATCCTCACGACCTGCACGGGCGATCTCCCCCTCGTCAACGTGCGAGAGCGCGCTTGGCCCATTCATGCGCGTAGTAGGTGATGATGAAGCGGGCTCCCGCACGCTTCAAGGCGACGAGCGACTCCTGCACCACCTGGTCCCGATCGAGCCAGCCGCGCTCGGCGGCTGCTTCCAGCATGGCATATTCACCAGACACTTGGTAGGCCCCGACCGGCACCGCGGAGCTCTGGGCAACGGCGGAGAGGACGTCGAGATAGGGCATGCCGGGCTTCACCAGCAGCATGTCGGCGCCTTCCTCGATATCGATCCTGGCCTCGCGCATCGCCTCACGCCCGTTGCGGAAATCCATCTGGTAACCTGACCGGTCGCCGTGCTGCGGCGCAGATCCCGCCGCCTCGCGGAAAGGCCCGTAGAATGCCGAGCGGTACTTCACGGCGTAGGAAAGGATCGCGGTACCGGTGAATCCGGCCCCATCGAGGCCCGCCCGCAACGCGCCGACCCTGCCGTCCATCATGTCGCTCGGCGCGATCACATCGGCGCCGGCCTCGGCCTGGCTGACGGCAGCTGATGCGAGCAGCGGCAGGGTCTCGTCGTTGTCTACCGTGCCATCGCCGCGCAGCACGCCGCAGTGGCCGTGGTCCGTGTATTCGCAAAGGCAGGTGTCCGCCATCACCAGGAGTTCCGGTACCGCCCTCTTGATGCGCCGCGTCGCGTCCTGAACCGGCGCATCGAGGCGCGCTGCCCAGCTGCCGACCGCATCCTTCTCGGGCGGAATGCCGAATAGGAGGATGGCCGGTACACCGGCGCGGTAGATGGCCTCCGCCTCTTCGGCCGCCTCATCAGGCGAGAGATGGTATTGCCCCGGCAGGGCCGAGATCGGCCGACGTACGCCCTCTCCCGGCACAACGAACAGCGGCTGGACGAGGTCCTTGGCTCTGAGGTCCGTCTCGGCAACGAGATCACGCATAGCACGGCTCTGGCGCAGGCGCCTCGGCCTCTCGATCAACTCCATGGCAGGTCACTCCTCGTGGCTTTCAATCCGCACCAGCCGACAGCACCTCGCGCAAGGCAGACAGGATGCCCGGGAGCCCTGGCGACTGCGCCTGCGCCTTGACACTGAGGCCAAGTTCCAGGCACGCAGCGCCCGTCGTCGGGCCGATCGCCACCGCTGGCACTGTGTCTAGATAGCCCTCTGGCAGAGCCGCAACGGTCGCCTGCACCGCAGATGGGCTGTAGAAGAGCACCGCGTCGGGTCGCCCCTCGCGCAGGAGCGCCGTCGCATCCTGCGGAGCGACGCCACGCAAGGTGCGATAGATCGGCACCCCATCGACCTGGAGGCCCAGATCCCAGAGCGCCTGCACGAGCGCAGCATCGGGCGGCTCCGGACCCAGGAGCAGCGCCCGGTCCCCCACGCGCACGCGTCCCGCCAACTGGGCGGCCAGGCCCATTGCGGTACCGACGCGCGCGATCTCCGCCAGGATGCCCCGCGCCCTCAGTCCAAGGGCCGTGGCAGCGCCGACCGCCATGATCCTGGCATCGCCCAGCCTGCGCACGTCGATCGCCTTGGCGTCGAGCGCGGCGAAGAAGTTCTGCACGGCGTTCTGACTCGTAAAGAGGATGTAGCGGTAGGTGCCGACCCGCTCGAGCGCCGTTTCAAGCGGTCGAGCGTCCAGTGCGGGTGCGATACGCAGCGCGGGCAGGAGCAGAGGGCGCGCGCCGCGCAGCCGAAGCCCGGCGAGAACAGCCCCAGCCTGCGCCGCGGACCTCGTCACGAGGATGCGTCGCCCCATGAACGCCGGGGGCGGAAGCTCCGGGCCCCTGGCGCCAAGGGTCTGTAGACAGGTGGCCTCGTGGCCCCGCGCCATGAAGTCGGCGACCTCTTCGGCCATTTCCTCCCCATCGCCGTAGAGCCTCGCCACCACGCCTTCCTGACGCAGCAGGGCAACGCGGGGCGTCACCCGCTGGACCTGCGGATGAAGGTAAGGTTCGAGCGAGGTTGGAAGCGCCGCAGTCGCGGCCACGAGCGGGGTCGCTTCGAGCAGCTCGGTGAGCAGAGGCGTCGCGGCGGGGTCCCAGTAGGCGTAGAAGATCTCAGCGGGCATCGGGCGAGCCCTCCGCCAGGATGTGGCCAGCCCCGCCCACGAGGAGCTCCCGCGCAGCCCGGCGGCCGAGGTCTGCGGCTCGCGTGCCCTCGAAGCTCACTCGCATGGCGGTGCTGCCGTCATTGGCGAACACCCCTGCCGTGAGGCGCAAGCTGCGACCATGAGCCTCACATAGGGCTCCCACCGGAACGCTGCAGCCGCTGCCGAGTTCCATGAGCAAAGTGCGTTCGCACAGCGCGAGGCGCTCGGTCGGACGATGAGTGAGCCGGCTCAGGAGCGCAAGCAACTCTTTGCGGTGATCGGCGGCCTCGATCGCGATGATGCCCTGCGCGGGCGCGCCGAGCATCTGCTCCGGTTCGAGATACTGGGCGATGGCGTCCGAGCGGCCGTCGCGCAAGAGGCCAGCCGCTGCCATGATCAGCGCGTCGTACTGCCCCTCGCCCAGCCGGCGCAGTCTGGTGCCGACGTTGCCGCGGAGCTCGGCCACATTGAGATCAGGCCGCACGTGCAGCAGCTGGGCCCGCCGCCTGGGGCTCGAGGTACCCACTCGCGCTCCGTAAGGGAGCGCGCCGAGGGTCAGACCCTGAGGGCCGACGAGTGCGTCCCGCGGATCCTCCCGCGGCAGCAGCGCTGCGATGCAAAGCCCGGGGGCCAGTTCCGTCGGCAGATCCTTCAGGCTGTGCACGGCGACGTCGACCTCGCCGCGGCGCAGCATGGCCTCGATCTCCTGGGTGAAGACGCCCTTGCCGCCGATGCGGCTCAAGGCGACGTCCTGACGTAGGTCTCCCTCGGTCTCCACAGCGACGAAGCGTACTACCGCGGCAGGCTCCAACCTCGTCAGGGCCTGGGCGAACAGCTCCGCTTGGCGCCTCGCCAGGGGGCTGCGCCGCGATGCGATGCGGATCTCCAATCCATCACCCCCAGCCAAGCGAAATCAGCCTGCGGCGTGTACGGCCGTCATCGCGGCGCGTCGTCCGCACGCTGGTCGGTAACGTTCAGGCTTCCTGCGGCCAATCAGGTCCGTCAAGCTTGAAGATGTCCGCGGCAAGGCGCAAGCAGCTCTCGCCATCCTCGCGCAGCGCGCACTCCTTGAGCGCCAGCGTCGGCTCGTTCAAAAGCTTGTTGACGATGCGGGACGCGAGCTGCTCGATCACCTGGCGCTCGCCCTCTGGCAGTTCACCCAGCCGGTGGAACGCGCGCGTGAGCTCCGCGTCGCGCACGTCCTCCGCCTTGCCCCGCAGCGCGCGGATCAAGGGCAGCGCCTGGCGCTCGCAGCGACGGCGCTCGAACTCGCCCGCAGCGTCGAGCACGATGGCTTCCGCCGCCTCCGCCTCACGCAGGCGTTCCTGGCGCTGGGCGCGGCTGATGGCCGCCAGATCGTCGAGCGTATGGAGCTGTACGCCGGGCAGCGTGGCGCAGGCAGGTTCGATGTCCCGCGGCATCGACAGGTCGACAAGGACCATCCTGCGCCCGCTTCTGCGGCGCATGGCCTCTTTGAGGTCCCTGGCGTAGAGCACCTCGTGTGGTGCCCCGGTCGAGCTGAGAACGACATCCGCCTTGGCAAGGTACTCGTCGATCTCGGCCCAGCCGACGGCAAGGCCGCCGACTGCCCGCGCGAGCCTCGCGGCGCGCTGGCGCGTGCGGTTGGCGATGACGACATGCACGTCACCGGCCTCGAGTAGATGCTGACAGCAGAGCTCTGCCACCTCACCCGCACCTATCAGCAGCACCGTTCTGCCGGCAAGGTCCGGAAACGACCGTCGAGCGAGCGCCACCGCCGCACTGCCCACCGAGACGGGGTGGTGATCCATGCCGGTCTCGCGATGGGCGCGCCGGGCGGCGGCCAGGGCCGCCTGCACGAGCATGCTAAGCTCCTTGCCCACCGCTTCTGCCGCCGCAGCCTGGTTGAAAGCCTGCTTGATCTGGCCGAGAATCTGCGTCTCACCCACGATCTGCGCTTCAAGCCCAGCGGCCACCAGAAAGAGATGACGCACGGCATCCTGACCGTCCAGGCGGTAGGCATAGCGGCCGAGCACCGCGGGCGCCGTGCCTGTAACTTCCGCAAACGTCGTGAGAAGGCAGGGAGCGATATCGTCGATCACGCCATACGCGTAGATCTCGCTGCGGTTGCAGGTATGGAGCACGAATGCCTCGTCCGCCACCTCAAGGACCCGACGGTAGATCTCCGGGGCATGCCCCTCGAGCACCAGGCATTCGCGCATCTCGAGATCGGTACCCTGATGACTGATGCCGAGAAAGGTCCAGCCAGTTCTCATGGCGCTGCAACTCCTCGGTGGACCGCCACTGACCCTAGCGTCAACGGCCAACCCTCCACATGGGCAAAGCCGGCCGCACGGTACATGTCCGACAGCACGGCGCGCCCCGGGAACTTGCGGTGCGACTCCGGCAGCCAGCCGTACGCGGCTCCGCGGCGACCGGCAAGGCGGCCGAGTACAGGCACGACGCCGTAGAAGAAGAGCTTGAACCCGAAGAACACGAGCCCGTTCGTCGGCCGTGACACCTCGAGCGACAGGGCACGCCCGCCCGGCCGCAGAACGCGGCGCATCTCCTTGAGCGCAGCCGGCAGGTCGGGAAAGTTGCGCAGTCCAAAACCGCATGTGACAAGGTCGAAGCTCGCATCTGGGAAGGGAAGTTGCAACGCGTTCCCCTCAACGAGCTCGATGCGCGAAGCGAGACCGCGTTCTGCCACCTTGTGCTCGGCGACGGACAGCATGTCACGGCTGAGGTCGAGACCGGTCACGTGAACTCCCGGCTCCATCTGGGCGATCAGGATCGCGAGGTCGCCGGTGCCAGTGGCGATATCGAGGCAGCGCTCCCCGGCAGACGGCGCCACGAGCTCGAGAAACCGACGCTGCCATCTGCCCCATTGACCAAGGGTGATGACGCGGTTCATCGGGTCGTAGACGTCTGCGATGTCGCCGAAGATGCGGCGGATCTTCGCGTCATGCGGTTCGTGGCGGGCCAAAAAGGTGCCTCCCATAAGACTCAAGTTCCCCGCTTTGGCTGCGCAGGATCCTGTGCCAGCACATATGCGCGCTGGCCCGACGCGGGATGCTGCCAAACTTCCACGGTTCGCCGGCTTGCAGGGTCGACAAAACGCTCGCCGGTGAAGACAAATCCTTCCGGCGGCGCGGCGAGTTCGGTCCGGTAGCGCGGTCCGACCAGAAAACCGGCCAGGAGCAGCACGATCCCGATGCAGGCGAGATAGATCGCCGCGAAGGACCCTGTGCTCAAGAAGAGAATGATCCCAGCCACGAGGCCGAGTCCACCGAATAGCAGAAGCCAGCGATTGCGCATCACGCGAGATGCCTCCAGCGGCGCCCCCACCGATTCCTTGCACAGTTTATCACACGTGCGCAGTGCCTGCGGGTCGGGCTCTCGCCAAGTGTTGGTGCGTGCGTTATATTGGGCGCATCGGCCCAAAAAGACTCAGTCCGCACGGATTGTGAGGCAGCCCCATGTCACGACGATCGCTTTGGCCGATGGCCAGTCTAGGAGTGCTGCTCGTGCTGCTCGCAGGGTGCGGCGCAAGGCCCGCAAAGGCCACGCATGCCCGCACCCAGGCGCACAAGACTGCCAAGGCGGCAGCCACGTCCGCGGGCAGCCCGGTCTCGATCGACGGCTACACGGCGTATCTCCCACCCGACGTCCTCGCCAACACGCCCGGCGTGGCCGCCGCGTCGACGCCATACGGGCTCGTCTGGAGTTCGTATGCTGGCGCCGAGGACCAGGGCGGCAGCTACATCATGGCGCAGCCCTACGCCATCGAGGTCTCGCCCACGCCCGGACACGGCCCGCTCGAAGGCAGCGGCCGGCTGATCGCCGAGATCCCCGCCAGCGCGGGCGGCCAGGCAGTAGACCTGCACTTCGTCGGCGCCACAGGGCCTTATCTCGGTTTCACGTTGGACATCGCGGGGGCTGCCACCACGCTCGACGCCGGCATGCTGGACCTCATCAGCGGCAAGATCACCATGGCGCCGACCGCGATCGCGACCGATGCCGGCATCGTGGTCGGCGGTGGACGCATGGGTATTCTCGCCCCGACCGCCACCTACGTCATGCAGCCGGGCACGGGCGCCATCGCGACGTATCCTCTGGGCGACGGCCCGAGCCTGTGGCAGAACCTCGCCTATGGTCAGCCGATCGGCACCGTGGCCGCGCCCGATCCGCCAGGCTCAGGCGTCGCGAGCTATGCCGCCGGATCTGCAGACATCTATGCGCCACCGAACTGGCAGCTCACAAGCGAATATCTCGGTGGCGACTTCACCATCTGGCGCATCAAGGACCCTGCCGACCCTGCGGCCTATGTCGAAGCGGAGATCGCGCCCTGTGTCGGCTGCAGCGTGGTGAGTCTCACCGACGGGTCCCTGCCGGCACCGGAGGTGGTGCTGCCTGACGCAACCGCCACGCCGGACGTTTCGGAGCGTTGGCTCACGGATGACGTGATTGCCTTTCAGGGAACCGCTGCAGGTTACCGTTATCCCGTATGGGGACTAGCCATCGCACCCCGTCCCGGGCAGAGCGGCTTCGAGGAGGTCGTGGTCACGCTGCCGGCAAGTCGGGCGAGTCTCGCGGAGGCCATTCTCAGCCGCTATCCCTTGCCGCGCTGAACGAGGTCCGGCACAGCCCCGGTACGAGCCGTGTCGAACGGCCCGAACGCGCCGAGGTCCCGGCGGAACGCGGAACTCAGAAGCGTGTCACCAAGGCGCTGAACTACGTCGGCAGACACCGTGCCCTTCTCCCACCACACCTCGCACATCTCGGCGCTGAGAGGCAGGAAGTCGAGCGAGAACGCCTCGGCGGCCGCTCCGCTTGCTATGGCGACATCGGCAGCTCCTTGCGCCACCGCATTGGCAACTTCCCAGTGTCCCTGCAGTTCCCAGCCATACCCCGCGACAAGCGACGCAGCGACGCCCACCTGAGCGAGGAGTCGGTCGAGCAGCCGCCGCGCTCCCGCTCCCTGTTCCCGGTTGGCCAACCGCAACCCGGGCAGGCCAAGATCTTGCGCTTCCTTGAAACGCGTCTCCTGGTGGCGCACGACGAATCCCATCTGCCAGCGCGAAAGCTCGAGCCGCTCGACTCCGTCCGGTACGGCGGGAGGGTCTTCTCCCTGTGTCCAATGCACGGCACCGAAGTGCGTCCGCTGATTCCTGAGCTGCGATAGCGCGGCCCCGCTGCCCGACGTGAACCAGAACGCCCGCAGCCCTCTCTGCTGCAGGTGCTCCGCCACCAGGCCCAGCGCCGGATCACAGCCCGCGAGAAAGACAGTGTCCGCGCGCGCCGCTGCGAACCTGCGCAGGGCGACACGCGCGTCGACGTCTACCTCGGCGACGCCATCGGCAGCCGCGGCAGGCCAACGGTAGGCACCGAGGCTGCCTACATCCCGCAGCACCTCCCTGCCGCCGATCATCGCAGAGAGCACGCGCGTCGCACCTGACCTTGGCAGGAGGGCAGCGTCGGGCTCCCTGTCAGACGCGAGCGAGAAGATGTCGTCGAGCGGGGCGCCGAGTGCCCTTGCAAGGCGTAGCGCCACCTCGAGGCTCGGGCCGTAGTCGCCCGCCTCGATGGCGCCGACGGTCTGGCGCGTCAGCCCGGCTTGATTCGCCAGGGCCTGTTGCGTCAAGCCACGCGCCTGGCGGACGTCGCGCAAGCGGTTTTGCATCTTCGCCATGCCTTCGCCTCCTCTGAACACCTCTGTAAACAGAAGCATACATCACCGTAAAGAATTCTTGCCATCCTTGACCTGCGCAAGTATGGTAGAGGCATCCCCGGTACGGAGGTGTCCATCTTGCGCGCACCAAGTCTCTTCCCCGTCATTTTGGGAATCATCG
>JAJYNV010000064.1 GCA_021786135.1 Bacillota bacterium | reverse complement strand
AGAGGATCAACGCCCAGATCGCCGATATCCTGGATCCCCTGACGCGGGACTGGGGCGTCGCCGTCACGCTCGTCGAGCTGAAGGACATCCAGCTCCCGGATGCCATGAAGCGCGCCATGGCCCGCCAGGCCGAGGCGGAACGCGAGAAGCGGGCCAAGATCATCGCCGCGGAGGGCGAGTTGCTCGCGGTCGACGCCCTGAGCCGGGCAGCCGACATCATGGAATCGCATCCCGTGAGTCTGCAGCTGCGCACCTTGCAGACGCTGGCGGAGATCGCCGTCGACAAGAACTCGACCGTCGTCTTCCCTTCTCCCCTGATGAGCACGATCCAGGAGGTGGGTGCGTTCCTGCGTCACGAGCGCGAGGGGATGGCCGGGGCAGGCGCTGCCCGCCCTGGCGGCGAGGGATGAACCACGCGGTGCCCGGGCTTGCCATGCCTGTCCCTCTTGCGTAGGCTCGAGCCATGAAGATCACGTTCTACCTCGACGTGCTGTCGCTCTGGTGCCTTTACGCCATGCGCTCGGTCGAGAGGCTGCAGATGGAGTTCGGCTCGACGATCGAGGTGTCCTGGCAGGCGGCGCCGATCCGCGGTGACAGACCCCTCGGCTACGGCCGGGAGCAGGAGCGATGGTTCTACAGGCGGGCCGAGGCGATCACAGGCAGCGCGCTCGAGCCGGACTGGCTTGAAGGCCCGCTCACAGGTACGCGCGAAGCCAACCTCGCCGCTCTGGCCGCCGCGCATCTGGGCCGGCGCGGCCTTGAGGTCCCCGCTGCCTTGATGCGCGCCGCCATGGAGGAAGGCCGGCATGTTGCACGGCGCCAGGAGGCCGCCGTGATCGCCGCGGCGGCTGCAGGTCTCGATCCCTACGAGCTCGAGGGAGCCATGGACGAGGCGGCGGTGATCGATCGCCTCCGGCATGGCAACGCCGAACTGGCGTCGTACGGCGTCGACCAGCGCCCGACGCTCGTCTTCGAGAACGTCATCCCGGACCGGGCCATCCTCTCCGGTGTCTGGGCCTACGAGCCGATGGCGGCTCTCGTGCAGGCGATGGTGCGGGACGAAGAGCGCTTCCTCGCCTTCAACCGTGAGCACCCGGAGCCCTAGTCCCGGGACACGCAAGCGGCCGGGTGGGGATGTGCCCCTCCCGGCCGCTTCGTGCTGCGCGCGAAAGGCCGACCTGTCCCAGCCCCAAGGCCTGACGCACGCGGCGCGGTAAGTCAATCCCCGCTCGCGATCTCCTCCCAGGAGTCCTCCGCTGCCTCGCGCGCCGCCGTCTCCACCACGGCCTGAAGTTCCTCGCGCCGGTAGGGCTTGGGCAGCACGCCCTGAAAGCCGTACGCTTTGTGATCGCCCATGACCGCATCGTTCGAATAGCCGGTCGATGCGATCAGGCGGATGTGCCTGTCGATCTCGCGTATGCGCGCGCCAGCCTCGCGTCCGCCCATGCCGCCGGGGATCGTGAGGTCGAGAATTGCGACGTCGAACGGCCGGTCCGACGCGACCGCCTCGCGGCACGCGGCCACCGCCTCCAGGCCGTCGCGCACCAAGGTCGCCTCATGTCCCATGCGCCGCAGCATCTCGCCCGAGGTGCTGAGAATCTCGCGCTCATCGTCCAGCAGGAGGACGCGGCAGGCCCGGCTCCGACCGCGGAGGTGGCCTCCGACCGCATCGGGTTCCGACTGGGCTCGGGGCAGATACACGTGGAAGCGCGTGCCCTCCCCCTCCTTCGAATGCACCCGGATGTGACCGCCGTGCCGGCGCACGATCGACCAGCAGGTGGCGAGGCCGAGGCCGTGCCCTTCCGGCTTCGTGGTGAAGTAAGGCTCGAAGATGTGTTCGAGGTCGCCCGGCGCGATGCCCAGACCATGATCCCCGATCTCGAGGTGCACGTAGTCCCCCGCCTGCATCGGCGGCATGAGGCCAGGTTCGGCGTGGACGTTCTCCGCGCGCACCTCGACGACGCCGCCCTCCGGCATCGCCTGCGAGGCGTTGAGGACGATGTTGGAGATGACCTGGTAGATCTGTCCCGGATCGGCCTCGACGGACCAGAGATTCTCAGGCAGGCGCAACTGCACCTTTGCGAGCGATCCCTCCAGGACATAGCCGGACGCGTCGGTGAGCAGTCCACCCAAGGCAAGGCTGCGCGTCACGGGTGCGCCGCCACGCGAGAAGGTCAGGAGCTGGCGCGTCAGCCCGGCCGCCTGCTGGCAGGCATGCTCGGCGCTCTCGAGCAGGGCGTCGCCTTCGGAGCCCGGCACGAGATCCGCCCGTGCCAGCGAGAGGTTGCCGAGGACGATGGTCAGCATGTTGTTGAAGTCGTGGGCGATGCCGCCGGCGAAGACGCCCAGGGCCTCGATCCGCCGCACCTTGAGGATCTCGTTCTGCGCCCGCCGGATGTCGGAGAGATCGCGCAGGGCGTAGAGCACGCCGGGGCTGCCTCTCTCGCGCCAGGGCATGGCCTCGAGGAGGCAGTAGAAGCGGCGTCCCTGCCTCGTCTCGATGAGACGCTGCACGTGCCCGACGGCCTCGCCGCGTCGCACCGCCTCCGCCACCTGACCTCTCTTCGGCTTGATCTCGTCCTCTTCCCAGTTGAAGAGTCTGAGCTTGCCGTAGAGCAGTTCACCGTCGACGTTGCGGTCGCCCACCTCGAGGCCGAACCGATCGCGTGCCGTCCGGTTGACGTAGACGAGCGTGCCCGATCCATCCTCCAGCAGGACGGCATCGTTGAGCATCTCGAGAGCGCCGAGGAAGCTCTGCTCGAGCCGCTGGCGCTCCTCCTGCTCCTCGTGGCGCTCTGTGACATCGACAAACAGCGCGACAGCGCCAGCCACGTGCTCATCCACCTGCATCGGCGCCACTGTGAAGTCGAGAACGATTTCCTGGCTGCCACGGCGCCGCAGAACGGTGTCGTGCCCCCGCTGCGTCTCACCGCTGGCGAGCGCGGCGCGCACCGCCGAAGTGATGCGCAAGGCGAAGTCTTCCTCCCGCGTGGCACGGTGCATCACGGCGGCCACCAGCTGTCCTGCGACGCGCTCGGCCGGCAGATCGAGCATCGCGAGGGCCGCCTCGTTGGCGAACACGACCCGACCGTCTGCGTCGATTCCCACCACGCCTTCGCCGAGCGATCTCAAGATCAGATCGTCGCGCCGGTCCATCTCGCGCTTCCTGCGTTCGGCCATGATCAGTTGCGTACGGTCGACGAGATGAAGGACAATCTCGCCGCCCGCACGCTTGGATGCGGTGCCCTCGAAGTGCCGCCAGTCCGCATGCGCGTGGCGCAGGCGCACGGCCAGGCGCCGGCTGCCCTGCACTTCGCCGTCGGTTGCGGAAGAGAAGTCCACCCAGTCCTCGGGGTGAAGGATTCCCGCAAGGGGCTCCTCCCGCAGCGACTGGCTCGGATAGCCGAGCAGCTGTTCGACCGACGGGCTCAGGTATCGGATCTGGCCCTGCGGCCGCAGCACCAGGACGAGATCGAGCGAGTCCTCCACGAGGATGCGGAAGCTCTGCCAGTGGAGGCGCTGGTGCCGCCAGACCTCGTAGTCGACAAAGAAGAGGAGGCCGGCCACGACGACCGCGGCAATCAGCATCTGATGGCGGAGGTCTGGCGCCATGAAGAAGGGTGCCAGGCTTAGCGCCTTGTCGCCGGGGAGCCCCAGGACGCGCGTCAGTTCCGCGAGGCCGAGCGCAGTGCCCAGCGAGATCGCCGCCAGCGCCCGCCGCTTGCCCCCCGGATGCGGTACCGCGTCGGCGACGCGCGAAGCGCCGACGAGGCCGAACCAGACGATGAACCCAGCCAGCAGCGTCTCGAGGACAAAGCGCACGATGACGCGCGCGGTATCATAGTCGAGAGCGGCGCGGGGCAAGGCGATGGCAGCGCCGATCGCGAGCGCGGCGAGCGGCGTCGTCCAGAAGCCGGTGCGGCGCAGCGCCGCGATCGTGAACCAGGTCGTCAGGATGCCGACGATCCCGTCGATGAACAGGGCCTCCGCCCCAACGCCCTCCTGGATGGGATCGCCGGTAGCAAGTGTGAAGACGATTCGGCTGGCCCATAGTCCCGCCGTCAGGGCCACGGCGGCTGGAAGGATCAGAGCCTCTGTCGTGGCGACGGGATCCGTGCTCGTCCGACGCACGTCGAACGCCGCCCATACGCCCAGCCACGACATGGCGAAGCCCCAGAGGAAGAGAAGCAGGTTCAGGTTCAAGCGACCAGCCTTCCATCTGCCAATTCCTGTCGGATGACGTCCGATCAGGATGTGCAGCCTTTACGCTACTCTCACTCCCCGTCGAGCATTGTCGAAGTATAGTCGCCAACTAAAATTTCAGACAGGCCTGCGCGGTGCCATGCGACAAGGGCCCCGCCATGGGCTCTAATCCGGCCAAGGGCGGAGCTGGGCCTCGATCTCGCGGCGACGGGGCTCGAGGAACGGCGGCAGCGCAAGCTTCTCACCCAGGTGATCCTCGGCCTCGTCGATTGCAAAGCCGGGTCCGTCTGTGGCCAGTTCGAAGAGGATGCCGCCGCGGTCCCTGAAATAGATCGAGCGGAAATAATGGCGATCGATGATGCCGGAGGTCCGGATGTGCGCCGCTTCGAGCCTCGCGAGCCAGGCCCGTTCGGCTTCGTCGTCCACCACGCGCAGCGCGAGGTGGTGCACCCCGCCGCGACCGAGCCGCTCCCGCGGGAGATCGGTGCGCTCCGCCACGTGGATCTCCGCCCCCGCCCCTCCCTCGCCTGTCGCAAAGACCTCGACATCCCTCTGGCCTACGGCCTCGGAGGGGTAGCTGCCGGCCGGGTGGAAGCCGAGCACTTCCGTCAGCACGTGCGCGGTGTGCTCGAGCCGCGCCACGGTCAGGAAGATCGGTCCCAGCCCGCGAATGGCGTGCCGGAGCGGCACATCCCCCGCCGTCCGGGGCACACCTCCCCGCACGCCCGCGCCCAGGTCCGCCACGAGCATCAGGCGCTGGCCCTCGAAGTCGCGGAAGGGCAAGACCCGCCAGGAACCCATCCGGACTGCCTCACCTACCGCCACCCCGATATTCTTGAGACGTTCCCGCCAGAACGGGAATGACGTCTCGTCCGCGATGCGCAGGCCGACACCGGAGATGCTGCCGGTGCCGGGCTCAAGCCGCGCGAGACGAGGCACTTCGAAGAACGTCAGATCGGTGCCTGGGCTCCCCTGGGCGTCTGCGTAGAAGAGGTGGTAGCAGGACGGGTCGTCCTGGTTCACCGAGCGCTTCACGAGTCGCATGCCCAGGTCCCGCGTATAGAAGGGCAGGTTGCGGTTCAGGTCTGCCGTAAGCGCGGACACGTGATGGATGCCTCGCAGCTCGCTCGCCAAGTGGATGCCCCCCAGGAGGTTACGCTATGTATAACATAGCGTAACCTCCTCGCCTGCTCAAGGAGCGTCGGCACCACTCAGTGAGCCGGTTCGTTGTGGTGACTGTGCAGGTGCAGCTGTGACTCGAGGAACATGTGATAGAAGAGCTCGACGACGCCGACCGCGACCCCCAGCACGAGCGCCTGCCCGAGGGAGATCGTTGCTACCTGGGCCCGCGCGGGATTGAGGAGCGCCATGGTAGCGGAGATCGTCACTGCGGACAAGACGACGTCAGCGATCGCAGCGACGACATTGCCGTACATGCGGAGCACGACCAGGTCGCCGATCAGATAGCCGACGACCGCCACGATCGCGGCGTAGAGCCACACGGGTTGGAACACGAGGCCAAAAACGCCGAACATCACCGAGATCACCAGCCAGACGGCTAGGAACTTCACCAGCAGGAGCATGGTCTGCTTCATCCCCGACCCCACCTTTCTGGCTCTGGCCCCTAGCTTGCCCACACGATGCGGTTGCGTATCGCCCTGCAAACGGCCGAGCGCATGGCGTGTGACGCTTCAGGGCTTCAGATGGCCCGCTCAAGTCCTGCACTCTGCGACGGCGACGGGCTCTGTGTCAGCGTCGGCGCCTTTGTCGCAGCCATGCCCCAAGACTCGCTTTCACGAT
The DNA here is from genome assembly GCA_021786135.1 of Bacillota bacterium. Classification (GTDB taxonomy): domain Bacteria; phylum Bacillota; class Sulfobacillia; order JAJZYS01; family JAJYTV01; genus JAJZQO01. Next base: position 4,748 of record JAJYNV010000064.1, on the reverse strand, counting down.
GTACCTCTCCCGTAAGACGCCTAGGCTGCCAAGCGCTCGTCAGTCTTCGACCCTTACTGCCTGCTTGCGTGGTTCGCGCCCAGTCGCGCACGACGCTGCTTAGGCGCCAGAACCGTGACATCTCCACCCCGAGCTGATCCGCAACGCTCTTCGATCCAGAAACGGGCGAGGTCGATCCGCTATGGCGAAGTCGGGCTGATATCTGCCGAACTGACGGGGATGCCGGCTGGCGCCGAAACGTCACACCATCTTTGGGCAGCCCGTCACTCCGTCTGGTGCCAGGCCAGCGGACATCTCGCGGCATCCGAGCGCAAGGGAACTGCGCGGAGGCTCGACCTCCCGGTCAACTCGATGGAAGAGGCCCGCCAGCTGCGTTTCGGCCTCTGCGTGATCACGCAGAGGCACGATCATATGCCGAAGGGCTGCGTCGCTATCGTCGCGACGCAGCCCCTATTGTTGTTGCACAAAGGAGCCGGAAAAGTGCGGCCGGACCTCAGGCCAGCTTGAAACCCGCCAGTGCCTGCTGCATCGCCTGGCCGGCCAGACTCAGCGAGCGCGCCGTCTCCTGGACGCGCCCGATGGCGTCACCGAGCGCATCCTGCGATGCGAGAATCTGCTGCGCCATCTGCGCCGTCTCCTCCGAACCGACCGCCACCTCCGAGATGATGCCGTCGACCGATCCGGCTGACGCGGACATCTCCTCGGCCGCCGCACTCGTCTCTTCCGTGATGGCGGAGATGTCGGCCATCGTCCGCGCGATCGCACCACTCAGCTCGTCCACACCGCGCGCCAGCGTGAGTACGGGACCCAGCTGTTCGCTCGCCGCGTTGATCGCTTCCTCGACGCGTGCGAAGGCACCCTGCACGGCGCTCCCGGTGGCCGCCAGCCGTTGGACGTGGCTGGCGCTGTCCTCGGCGGCGCTACGCGTCTCCTGAGCCGAGCGGATGATGTCCGCCACAAGCCCATCGATCTCCGCTACCGCCGCCTTGGTACGGTCCGATAGCGTGCGCACCTCATCTGCCACCACGGCGAAGCCCTTGCCGTGCTCACCGGCCCTGGCCGCCTCGATCGCGGCGTTGAGCGCGAGCAGGTTGGTCTGGGCAGCGATGTCGCCGACGAGGTTCGTGACCTCCGCGATGCGCTTGGCCTGTCCGTCGAGAGCCGCCATGAGGTCGCGTACACGCATGGTGCTCTCGCCCACCGCCGTCTCGACCTGCGCCGCCTCGGCTACCGTAGCCTGGCCGGATGCGACGGCCGCGCGCTCGTCCTCCGCCACCGTTTCCACCGTGGCGAGAGCCTGCGCCATGTCCTTCGTGCGGCCGGCGCTATCCTCACTTGCCGCGGAGAGGTCGTTCGTCCGCACGGCCTGCTCCTGTGCGCCGTGGGCGACCTGCTCGATCGCCACGCGCAGTTCGTGCACCGTTCGGGCGGCATCCTGCGTGCCCGAGTGCTGCCGCACGGCCGCCTGCGTAACCGCAGTGACCGCCTCGCGCACGCGCTGCACCACTTCGTCCGACCGTTGGGCAGCAGCCAGCAGCACCTCGCTGCCGTGTGCGATCTCTCTTGCGCTGCGAATCATCTGGCCCGTGAGCGCACGCAGGTTCTTCACCATCTCGCCCGCGGCATCGCCGAGGCGCGTCGTCTCATCCTGGCCGGAGAAGTGCGGCGGCTCCGTCGAGAGGTCGCCGGCGCCGACGCGCTCCATGGCCGTGACGACCTGCCCCAGGCGCGACGCCACGTAGCGCGCGAAGAACACGCCGAGCGGCAGAGCCACTGCCACGGCGACGAGGCCGACGAGCGCGGTCCAAAGCCGCATCAGCTGCGCCAGATGCAACAGTGCCAGACTTGCGAGTCCGACGAAGTTCTTGTCTGTCGCGTCGGCCGTGGCGACGTCGAGCAGGTGGTCCTCTGCTGCCGCCGCCGCCGCACCCGAGTTGAAGATGAGCCTTCGGCCAGCCTGCTGCTGTCCCGCCTGGATCTGGGCGACGCCCGCGTTCCCATCTGCGACGAAGGTCTGCTGCCGGGCCTCGATCGCCCGTACGTCGCCGGTCACCCTGGGGATGCCAAGCGCCTCGGCGGCCTTCACGTCCTGTGCGAACTGGGTCACATCCGCCTGGTAGACACTGAGGTTCTGGCCTGGGTTGTCGCCCAGGGCGTAGAGCTTGACCGCGCCGCGCAACTCGTAGAAGTTGGCCCGCATGTCGGCGATCGTGGCGGCCGCCTTGTTGTAGAGGAGAATCTGGCCCGCGTCGCCCGAGACGATGCCGAGAATGACGAAACCGCTGACCGCAAACACGGCAATGACAAGCGACGCCGCGATGGCCGTAGCCATGATCTTCTGCCCGAACGTTCTGAGCATCCTGTGACCCCCGGTTTTTCGCCCGTTGCCTTAGCGAAGAGACTTGTCCCGATTCTGCCTTGACCATGGTCCACTCGTCCAGATGTAATATCAAAGGTGCACCACATGGATTCTAAAATTGGTCCATATAGAGCATTCACATGTATCGAGCCATAGAGAAAACTTCCTTCCGCCTTACCTCTTTGGCATCTACTATATTGATCTAACAGTTTATAGACGCGCTGTCTTGACACATCCAAGGTCGGCAGGGAGAGGCATCGTCGCCTGATTCCTGGCCGCCTTTTGCGCGACCGCCAGCACTTTCGCATGCACGACTCCACCAAAAAAGGGGGCCCGAAGGCTCCCCTTTTTGCTCACGTTCACCAAAGTCCGGCTTTAGGACGGGATGCCGTGCAGATACCGCGCGGCCCGCACAACGTGACCCGCCAGGACGGAGGACGTCACCGCGCCGACGCCGCCCGGCACCGGTGTGATATGTGACGCCTTGGGCGCGGCCGCGTCGAAGTCGACATCGCCGCAGAGCTTGCCTTCCTCGTCGACGTTGATACCGACGTCGATCACCACGGCTCCCTCCGAGACAAAGTCCGCCGTCACCATCTTGGCCTTGCCCGCGGCAGCGATCAGGATCTCTGCGTTCCTGCAGGTCGCCGCCAGGTCCTTCGTCCTCGTGTGGCAGACGGTGACGGTGGCGTTCTGCTTGATGAGCAGCATGGTGAGCGGCTTGCCGACCACCATGCTCCTGCCGATCACCGTGACGCGCTTGCCCTGCACGTCGATGCCATAATGCCGCAGCACGTGCATCACGGCCTCGGCCGTGCACGGGGCATAGCCGGTCTCGTCGCCGGAGAAGACCTTGGCGATGTTGGGCGCGCCCATGGAGTCGATGTCCTTGAGCGGGTCGATCATCCGCTTGACGGCTTCCTCATCCAGATGCCTCGGCAGCGGACGGAAGAGCAGGATGCCGTGAATGCCGGGGTTCTGGTTCACCGCGGCGAACCCCTGCTCGAATTCCTTCTGACCTATCGTCTCAGGGAACTCGAACACCTGGCAGCCGATCCCGACGCTCTCCATGCGCTTCATGGCGCCGCGCTCATAGGCAAGATCGTCGGGCCGCGCTCCCACGCGGACGATGGCCAGCGTCGGCGCGACGCCGCTCTCCCGCAGCTGCCCGACCTCCTGCGCGAGCTGCTCCTTCATGGCGGCCGCGACTTCGGATCCCTTCATCGTGACTGTCACTTGAGCGAGGCCTCCACTTCCTGATAGATCCTGTCCGCCTTCGCCATGCCCTTCTGCAGCATGGTCTCGACCTTCTGATTGAGCTCTTCCGCGTAGGGACGGTCCTTCATGAGCTTCGTGTTGATGTAGACGTTCAGGCTTGCGCCCATGAGGGCCGCCTTGCAGAACTGCACGCCGACGCCGACGTCGCTCACGGCGATCCGCGTGCCCTTCTTCGCCAGCTCCTCGTGCAGATCCATGGCTTCCATGGCCCGCTCCATGATCTCGTAGGGAACGGCGGATGCCGCCTTGAGGGCGTTCTCGAGGGTGACTTCCTTGTATCGCTGCTGCTCCTCGGTATCCTTGGGGAGCCCATAGGCCTTCGACAGCGGCTCGAAGACCTCGGCGTCCTTCTCGACCAAGGTCGTGAGCTGGGCGCGCAGCGCCTCGGCGTCCACGATGATGCGCTGGATGTCCTCCTGGACGTCCTGGTACTTCTTCTTGCCGAGAGTCAGGTTCGCCACCATGGCGCCCAGCGCCGTACCCATCGCACCAACGAAGGCGGAAGCTCCCCCGCCGCCCGGTACCGGAGCGGCTGAGGCCAGGACAGTCAGGAAATCTGTGCAACGGTCGTCCGTAATCATGTTGGACCTCCACGGTTCAGAGTGATGGCCAGATTACTTTTACCACACTGCCGCCCGCATCACATCGGTGATGAGGCTGCACGACGGTGCAATCTGTCCGATCGACCATGTCCCATGCGGCAACCAGTCCCAAGGACCGGCCATACGGCCAGCGAGGCCTTTCCGGCCTACCGGCGGCGCCGAGGCCCGTCCGCGGTCAGGCTGAGGGGGCCCCGGTCCGCGTCTCGTGCGGGATATGGACCGCCCATCGGTCCAGGAGGGCTCAGTCCCGGGAGCGGGCCCCGGCGCAGCGGAGCCCGCAGGACGCGCAGCCAAGATCCGCGGCGGTGCGGCAGGGTGATACGAGCGTGCCCGCAGGCAGGCGTCCAAGCCGCACCAGATGCTCGAGCCCCGCGCGCACCATCTCCTGATCCGCCGCAAGCCGTCTGGCGAGCTCCCGCAAGGTCCAGCTGTCCCTCTCTCCGAGCGCCGCCTCGATGTCCCTCAGCATGCCCAGCGCTCCCTTCAGGCGGCGAACCCCAGCAGGCAGC
>JAJYNV010000451.1 GCA_021786135.1 Bacillota bacterium | reverse complement strand
GGGAGCCTCGCCTGTGACCTGGAGGTGTTTCTCGATCTCTCCCGCCATGCGCCAAGGGGGGTCAGGCTGGTCGCGGAGAGCGGATACAGGAGCCTCGAGGACATCGCCGCCGCGGAGCGCGCCGGTGCCCGCGCCGTACTGATCGGCGAGGCGCTGCTGGTCGAGGACGGCAAGCTGCTGGACGCGTGGAAGAGGCGGAGCGCCCATGTGGGTTAAGATCTGCGGCTGCCGAACACCGGAAGGGATCGAGAGTGCTGTTGCGGCAGGGGCGGACGCTGTCGGATTCATCTTTGCGGAGAGCCGGCGCCGGGTGACACCCGACGAGGCGAGGCGCCTCAGAGCGCTCGTACCCTCGAGCGTTGCCGTGGTGGGAGTTGTGCGTTCGCCGCGCCTGAGCGACATCCGCGAACTGCAGGAGCGCCTCGGGCTCGACATGCTTCAGGTCAGCGGCAGGATGCCTGCGGGCGGCATCGCTCTCCCCATCCTGCGGACCGTCTACCTCGGGTCAGAGGACCGGCTGCCGCGCGGGCGGCTGCCGCGTGGGGACCTCCTTCATCTCGACCGAGGGCACGCAGGCGGATATGGCGGCAGCGGGCTGTTTGTGAACCAGGACGCGGCTCGGCGGCTGGCCGCCCAGCGAGCGACCGTGCTCGCCGGAGGACTGAGCCCCGACAACGTCGCCGCCGCTGTGGACGCCGTGCGTCCCTTTGGCGTAGATGTCGCCTCGGGTGTTGAACGCGACGGACGACAGGATCCGGAGCGCATCTTGCATTTCGTGCGCCGGGCGAAGGAGGCAGGGCGATGACGATGGGCAGGTTCGGAGACTATGGCGGGCAGTACGTGCCGGAGACCCTCATGCACGCCCTGGGCGAACTCGAGGCGGCCTTCCAGGCCGCGCGTGGCGATGCCGGATTCAGGATAGAACTCGACGAGCTGCTGCGCCGCTATGTCGGCAGACCGACGCCGCTGACCGAGGCGAGGCGCCTGAGCGAGCGATTTGATCGCCGCATCCTGCTCAAACGCGAGGATCTCGCTCACACAGGCGCCCACAAGATCAACAACACATTGGGACAGGCTCTCCTTTGCAGGCGGATGGGCAAGCGACGGCTGATCGCCGAGACGGGCGCCGGCCAGCATGGTGTGGCGGCCGCGACGGCGGCGGCGCTCTTCGGTCTCGATTGCGACGTGTTCATGGGCAGCGTCGATGTCGAGCGCCAGGCGCTGAACGTCTATCGCATGGAGCTCTTGGGGGCGCGGGTGCATCCCGTGACGAGCGGCTCCGGGACACTCAAGGATGCGACCAATGCCGCTCTGCGCGAGTGGGTGGCGACTGTCGAGCACACCCATTACGCGATCGGATCGGTGGTCGGGCCGCACCCGTTCCCCCTCATGGTGCGCGAGTTCCAGTCGGTGATCGGGCGCGAGGTGCTGGCGCAGTGCCAGGAGATCCTGGGCGCGGCACCGCAGGCTGCGATCGCCTGTGTCGGCGGCGGGTCGAATGCGGCCGGTCTGATGGCGCCGCTCGCGCCGGAGGACGTCCTCCTCTTTGGTGTCGAGGCCGCCGGCGGCGGACTCGGCGGCCTTGAACACGCGGCCACCCTGAGTCGTGGCAGGCCTGGCGTACTCCATGGCGCCTACAGCTATCTCCTCCAGGATGACGAAGGACAGGTGCGCGAGGCTTATTCGATCTCCGCCGGTCTCGACTACCCCGGTGTCGGACCTGAGCACGCCTTCTGGCATGACAGCGGACGCGTGACCTACCTGACGGCTACTGATGCCGAGGCGCTCGCTGCCCTGCACCTGCTGTCGCGGCTTGAAGGGATCATCCCTGCTCTTGAGAGCGCCCACGCCGTCGCCCGACTGGACGAGGTCGTGCAGGCCACCGCACCGGGCGACGCGATCGTGGTGGTCGTCTCGGGCCGCGGAGACAAGGACCTTGATGCGATTCGCAGGCGGGAGGGAATGGCATGAGCCGCCTTGGCGATACCCTGCAGGCTGCGCGGCATGATGGACAGGCGCTGCTCATGGCCTACCTCTGCGCAGGCGACCCGACGGTCGAGGAAAGTGCCAAGGCGCTGTGCGCGGCTCATGCGGCCGGTGCTGACATCGTCGAGATCGGCTGGCCGTTCAGCGATCCGGTCGCAGACGGGCCGGTGATCCAGGCGGCCTCGCAGCGCGCCCTCGGGCACACGGGGAGGGCCGAGGTCCTCGAGGTGGTGCGCCGTGTGCGACACGCCTCCGAGGTGCCGATCGCCCTGCTCGGCTATTGCAATCCGCTGCTCCGCCATGGACTCGAGCCGACCATCCGTGAACTCGCCGCGGCGGGGGTCGATGCCCTGGTGGTCGCCGATCTCGCGTTCGAGGAGAGCGCGCCCTGGCGCGATGCCTGCAACAGGGCTGGCGTGTCGCTTATCCCCTTCGTGGCACCGACGACGCAGGGGCCCCGACTCAAGGCCATCGCCGCGGCCGCGGACAGTTTCGTCTACGCCGTCGCGCTGCTCGGCGTCACGGGTCAGAGGGCGGAGCAGTCCGCCTCGATCCTGCCCGTGGTCGAGAACTTGCGCCGGCACAGCGAGGCACCCGTTCTTGCGGGATTCGGCATCGGCGATGGGGAGCAGGCGGCGATCTGGCGCGCGCGAGGTCTCGACGGAGTCATCGTGGGCTCTGCCCTCGTCGCCGCGCTCGCGGCAGGCGGCACGGAGGCGGTACAGGACAAGGTGCGATCGATCCGCTCCGGACTTGACAAACTGGGGTAGTCTTAAACGGTAATGGGGAGTGGATCGCAAGTGGTCGTTGTCATCAAGGCAGGCGCAGAGCCTAGACAGATCGAGGAAGTCGTCGAAGCCATCCGCGGCTTCGGATTTGTGGCCCATGTGTCCGAAGGGCTGGAACGTACGGTCGTGGGTGTGGTCGGCCAGGCATCCGGGCGCGACGAGGTGATGCAGGCGCTTCTGGCTCTCGACTCGGTCGAGCGCGTGGTGCCGGTGGGAGCGCCCTACAAGCTCGCCAGCCGCGTGCACCAGCACGGCCGGACCCGCGTGCAGATCGGGCCGCACTGCGTCTTCGGTGGCGATGCGTTCACCGTCATCGCGGGCCCTTGCAGCGTCGAAGACGAAGAACAGATCGTGAACACCGCCATCGCCGTGCGCGAAGCGGGCGCCAGCGCGTTGCGCGGTGGCGCGTACAAGCCTCGGACAAGCCCGTACAGCTTCCAGGGGCTGCAGGAGGAGGGGCTGCGGCTCCTGGCGCTCGCGCGTGAAGCCAGCGGCCTTCCGATCGTGACGGAGCTTCTCGATCCGCGTCATCTCGATGTGGTGGACCCGTACGCCGACATGTTCCAGATCGGCGCGCGCAACATGCAGAACTTCGAGCTGCTCAAGGAAGTGGGACGCAGCCACAAGCCCGTGCTGCTCAAGCGAGGGATGTCCGCCACCATCGAGGAGTGGCTCATGGCGGCCGAATATGTCCTTTCGGAGGGCAACGCGCAGGTTGTGCTCTGCGAGCGCGGCATACGCACCTTCGAACCGGGAACCCGCTTCACGCTTGATCTCTCCGCGGTCGCTCTGGCGCAGCAACTGTCGCACCTGCCGGTCATCGTCGATCCCTCGCAGGCCGCCGGCCGCGCCGCGCTGGTCGCACCGCTGGCACGCGCCGCCTGCGCTCTGGGAGCGGACGGCCTTATCGTCGAGGTGCACCCGGATCCCTTGCACGCGCGCTCCGATGCCCAGCAGCAGCTGCGCTTCGACCAGTTTGGCGAACTGATGCAGGACGTCACCCGCATCGCCGCGATCGGCCAGCGCCAGGCGCGATGAGGCGGGTGCTTGCGCCCAGGCGGAGATTTGTCTTCGAGGGCAGGGTGCCTGGCGACAAGTCTGTCACGCATCGCGCGTATCTCATGGCTACGCGGGCGAAGGGCGAGACACGGATCCGTGGCGCACTGCGCGCGCGCGATACGGATGCGACCCTCGCCGTCTGCCGCGCGCTCGGAGCGGATATCACCGTCGACGGCGACATCGTGCAGGTGCGACCGCCCGAAAGGGTCTCGGAGCCTGCGGGCCCTCTCGATTGTGAGAACGCCGGCACGCTGTTGCGTCTGGCAACCGGGTTTCTGGCCGGCCGCGGCATCTTTGCCGTGCTGACTGGCGACGACTCGCTGCGCGGCCGACCTATGCGCCGCGTCGTGGAACCTCTCGCATTGCTCGGCGCTCGGATCGAAGGGCGCAGGCAGGGCGAGCTCGCGCCGCTCTGCATCCTTCCGGCGCACCTCAGCGGGCGCAGGATCTCTCTGCCGCTACCATCCGCGCAGGTGAAGTCCGCGCTGATACTGGCAGCCCTCGATGCGGAGGGCGAGACGGTCCTCACGGATCTCAAACCGACCCGGGACCATACGGAGCGCATGCTACGCCAGTTCGGCGTCCGGTTCGAGCTGACGGACGACGCCCTGACCATTCCGGGCGGCCAGGAGCTCGTCTCGCCTGGTGCCGTCGAGGTGCCCGGCGATATCTCGCACGCCGCGTTCCTACTGGCGGCTGCCGCCCTGGCCCCCCAGGGAGAGGCGACGGTTGCCGGTATCGGGTTGAACCCTGGACGAACGGGCATTCTGCGCGTTCTCGAGCGCATGGGTGCCCACATCGAGATCGCACCAGAGCATGGGGCAGTGGAACCGGCGGGTGCTGTGCACGTGCGATCGGGCGCCTTGACCGGCGTCGACATTGCAGCGGACGAGGTGCCGTCCATGATCGACGAGTTGCCAGCCATCGCTGCGCTGGCTCTTTGCGCCGAGGGCGTCACCACGGTGCGGGGGGCGGCCGAGCTGCGCGTCAAGGAAACCGATCGCATCGCCGCGCTCAGGCAGATGGCCGAGTCGGTCGGAGGCGACTTCGAGGAACTGCCGGACGGCTTTCGCATCCACGGCAAGGAGCGTCTTGAAGGCGGCATTGTGGACAGCCAGGGCGACCACCGCATCGCGATGGCCGCGGCCATTCTCAGCTTGCGCTGCGAGCAGGGCGTCGAGGTGGTGGGAGCCGATGCCGCGGCTGTCTCATTCCCCGGATTCTTCGATCTGTTTGAGGCGGCGGCCAGCCGCTAGGGTGCATGCGACGAAGACCGCCGCCCGACGAGGCGGCGGTCTTCTCCATGCTCGGTCCGCAGGCTGACCGCTCCTGTGAAGCTCGCCGCATCCCGCAGTCGCTGCAGTGCGAACGAGGTCACCGGCCAGGGGATGTCCTCGAGGTGGAAGTAGCGCACCTCATCGACCTCCTGGCCGTCAGGCACCGGTGTGCCGGTGACGCCCAGGGCCCGGAAGATGAAGACATAGCTGTCGCTGGCGGAGCGATAGTAGATGCCGCTGAGTTCAGGCAGGACGGGTGTGACCCCGGTCTCCTCCCCGCATTCCCGCACGGCCGCGTCCCACGCGCTCTCGCCGGGTGCCACGACGCCGCCGGGAACTTCCCACAGCCGCTCGCCGTACGTCTGGTGCACAAGGAGCACCCGGCCCTCGGCGTCCAGGATGGCAGAGCCGGCGGCATCCGCACCGCGCATCAGGCTCTCCGGGTCAAGCGGTCGAGCAGGGTCGCCGCAAACTCGAGGCCGTCGACCAGGGACGACTCGTCGAGCCACTCGTCTGGGGTGTGCGCGAGACCGCCGCGGCCTACGCCGCAGCAGATGCCGGGGATGCCTTCGCCCAGCGCCGCGTTGGCGTCGGTGGAGCCCGCCGTGTAGAGCGGCGTCAGCCCCACTTCGGCGAGTGCGGCGGCGGCGGCGGACACGACCGGGTGGTCGCGGTCCACGGCACCGCCGGGGCGGTCTCCGATGCACTGGCAGTGGAAGCGGACAGGCATATGGGCAAGGTCTTGGAAGATGGCCCGGACATCGCGTTCGAGCCGGCGGAGCTCTCGCATGTCCTAGGAGCGCAGGTCGATGAGGCAGTGCGCCTCTCGGGCGATGGCATTGACGGCACTCCCGCCCTGGATCACACCGACGTTGAGTGTGGTGCGCGGCGAGACAGGCAGTGCCAGATCACCCAGCCGGGCGATCGCCTGGGCCAGGAGATGGATCGCTGACGGGTTGCCGAAGTCACTCCAGCTGTGGCCGCCCAGCGTCTCGAAGCCCGCGTCGAGGCGTCGCGAGCCGATACCCTGCTGCACAATGTCGCCGAGACGGCCGTCGAGCGCGATCACCGCGTCGAGCTCGCGCCGATGATCGGCGACAAAGCCTCGCGCACCGCGCAGGTCGCCCAGGCCCTCTTCACCAACGTTGAAGACGAAGAACACAGGCTGACGCGGCTGGACGCCACTCTGCCACGCCAGCACCGCCAGATGCGAGAGCACGCAGAGACCGCTTCCGTTGTCGGCGGAGCCGTGGCCGAAGAGATGCCCGTCCTCCTCGCGCAGGACCACCTGGCCGACGTCGAGCGCGGTGTCGATATGGGCGAGAAATGCCTTGCCGCTTCCTGTGCGTGGCCCCCAGCGCACGATGACGTTGCCGGTCTGGTCGAGCTCGGCTGGCAGACCGCGCGCCGCGAGCCAGTCGCGCAGAGCGGCTGCGCGCTCGTGCTCGTGAAAGGGCGGGGCGGGTATGGCGATGAGGTCTCTGAGGTCTGCTACGAGATCGGCAAGCGGCGGCGGGGAAGCGAGCCAAGTGGGCCAAGCCAAGGCAGGTCTCCTCCTTTGCGCTCTCAGACCGGGGGCCTCTGACGCCGGGCCCGCAGTCTGGGCACGTAGAATCTTACGTAGAGGAAGCTCAGGAGAGCGATCACGACCAGCAGCACCAGGACCCACGGTACGGGGCCGGCGATACCCGAGGGACTCGTGGCTGCGCCGACCGCCAGCACGAGGAAGATGATGATCGTGACCACGGGAAGAACCAGGCCGAACGGCAGCTTGAAGCTGCGCTCAGCATCCGGCTGCCGCCGCCTGAGTCCGATGACGGCCAGCGCCGCGACGACGTACATGACCGCCTCGAGTGCTGCGCCGGCGTTGATCAGCAGCCGATAGCCGCCTGTGGCGAACACCAGTGCAGCCAGCGCCACGGATACGCCGAAAAGCACATAGAGGGCCCGCATCGGCACGAAACGATCGTTCAGCGCGGCGAACCAGCTCGGCAGGGAGCGCTCCCTGGCGAGGGCGTAGAGGAGCCGCGACGCAGAGACGAAGCTGCCGTTGAACGTCGTGCCGGCGGTAATCACCGTCACGACCAGCATCCACCAGAAGCCGAACACGCCAAAGGCGGACCTGCCGACAAGAAGCTGCGGCACGAGCGAGTGCATCAGCTGGTTCGTCGGCAAGAGGTGGGTTGCGGCCAGCGAAAAGAGCCCGAAGGCGATTGCGATCAGACCGATTGCGATGAACATCCCGCGCGTCATCAACCGCGAGTCGGTGACCTCTTCGGCCAAGGGCGTGACCCACTCGAAGCCGACGAACACGAAGACGCCGAGAGCCACGGCCTGCAGATAGCCGCCGCCGGGCGAAAACGGCGTGTGCCAGGGATGGTGCACATGCACGAGCGCGGCGATGGCAATCAGGGCCAGGGAGCCGAGCAGGACGAATGTCGTGGCGTCCTGGACGCGCCCGGCGATCTTGACGCCGCGCAGATTGGCCCAGAGCGCGAGCGACAGGAACAGGATGATCCAGATGATGCCGGGGATTGCGGGAATGCCGGCCTCGATGGCTTGTGCCAGGATGAAGCTGTCGGCGGCGATCACGGCAAGGATGGTCGTCAGGTAGAGCAGGGTGAAAACCAGCGAGAAGCGATCGCTGATGCCCTGGCGGGTCCAGAGCCGGATGCCGGCTGCTGACGGCAGCACGGCGTTGAGTTCGCCGAACACCCCGGCTGCGAGCAGACACAGCACTCCGGCGGTGACGATCGCGAGCCAAGCCGAATCGCCGGCTACGAGATCCGCAACCTGGATGACGGCGAGAAAGTTGACCGCGGCAAAGGCGAGGCCTGCACTGGTCGAGACGATGGTCGGCAGGCGCAGGACGCGCCGTAGTTCGGGCAGCTAAGCCACCTCCCGAAACGTTGCACTTCGCTCTGCAAAGGTTGCCTCCTGCCAAGAGGGGAAAGCTTGGCCGCACGGAGGGGTCTCTTTCCTGGTCCGCACCGTCGCGCGAATTCGCATGCTCTGGCCCCCTGGGGGCAGACTAGGCCGCCGGAGGCGATGCGGTGCCAAACTTGCGCACGGACCTAGCGATCGAAGCCCATCGTGACGCCCAGCGATTGGCCCGTCAACTGTCGGGTGTGCGCGCGTCGGAACGCACCCAGGATGGTGTCACCATCAGCGAGGTGGTGGTCGAGTCTGAGGAAGGGGCCAAGGCTGTCGGCAAGCCGGTCGGGCGCTACGTCACCTTCGAGTCGCGGCAGCTGCGCCGACATGATCGCGAGCACGCAGCATCGGTGGGCAAGCATCTCAGCGAGGAGATCCTGCGCATGCTACCCGCGGGCGGCGATCTTTCGGAAGCGCTCGTGGTCGGGCTGGGCAACTGGCAAGCGACGCCTGACGCCCTGGGACCGCGCGTCGTGTCCCGCCTCCTTGTGACACGGCACCTGAAGGCGGTCGTGCCGCCGGAAGTCCAGAAGCGGATGCGCCCTGTCGCCGCTCTTGCGCCGGGGGTCCTAGGCATTACGGGCATCGAGACGGGAGAGATGGTGCGCGCCGTTGTCGATCGCCTGCAGCCGGGATTCGTCATCGCCGTGGATGCTCTGGCGGCGCGCTCCGTGGAGCGCATTGCGAGCACCATCCAGCTTTCCGACACCGGCATCCAGCCAGGTTCGGGTGTCGGCAACCATCGCGCGGCCATCAACCGGGAGACGCTCGGCGTGCCGGTGCTGGCCATCGGTGTGCCCACGGTGGTGCATGCGATCACGATCGCGCGGGATACCATCCAGGGACTGATCGAAGAGCTGAAGGACGATGTGCAATTCTACGAGGTTCTCGACGAACTGTACGACAAGCAGCGAGATGCCCTGATTGCCCAGGTGCTGGGGGAATCCGTGGGGGATCTCATGGTCACCCCGAAGGAGATCGACGCCCAGATCGAGGATCTTTCCAGGCTGATTGCTGGCGCGTTGAACACCAGCCTGCAGCCAGGGATCGACATCGGGGAGTTCGGGCTTTACTCATAACGGCGCTTCCGTCCTAGGTACTCATCAGAGGGCCAGCAGCATTTCGCAGCCTGGCTACAAGGGCGAGAAGGGCGCAGGGGGTTGAAAGCTGCCACCTATCCAGGGTGCGACTGCCCATTCACCGGAGACTTCTCTGATGCTCCCCGCTTGCTCCAGCGATCAGCCGCCCACGCCATGACCAGAATGAAGATCGCAATGATCGCGAGGAAGAGTAGCGCGATAGTCCCTCTGTCTACTCCCGGTGCCGGGGCCTGCCCCCGCCCTTCGCCCTCGGCCTGTTCTACTTGTGGAACTTCCGTTGCGGACCCGTCGTCCGGCGCGGGATCTTCTGGATACCCCACTGTCGCTGTTGCTGTAACAGTGAAAGAGGCATGGAAGGCCGCTGATGCCTGAATCGTACGGTACCGTCGTGTCGCCTCCCTGAGCCGGTCGAGGAGCCATGCCGTGAGCTCGAACAGCCATGGCGACGCGTACTGCAACACACCGGCGGCGAGACATCCTCCGATCGCAGTGTACGTCCACAATAGGAGAGGGGGAGGCGTGACCGGTAGCATGAACAGTTGAACGAACGACGTGCCCACCACGACGGCCACCCACCATCGATTGTCGTTCCACCCTTTGGGGTCTCGCGTTCTGTCGAACCAGATCACCAAGCAGGCCGCGAGAAACGCGGCAAGGACAGTGGCCCAGTATGTGGGCGCCAAATCACGCATCCGATATGCCAAGTGTGTTGCGAATAGACCATGTCCAAGCACCGTCACCGCAACGCCGAACAGCAGAATCACATACTTCCACGTCTGAGGCGCACCGCCGGATTCGATCAGTCGCGCGGTCCAGACGGTGGCCTGGAAGATTCGGAGTGCGACCCACGTGATTGCGCGATGTGGTACTCCGGCGACCTTGCGGTAAAACGATTCTACGAGCGCTGTCAGGTGTGCTATGCGCCTGCGAACCCAGTCCACTTCCGACCGCCTTCTCCAAGTCGCGCCCTTCCTAGCAAGTGTAGCTGAGGGCTATCTTGGGTGTCGACTATCGACTCCGGGGGGTTACGAGTGCCCAAGGCGACCGGGATGTGCACCGCGTGGACTGCATATCGCTGCTCGTGGGCGCCAATCGGGGCGCTGCACACGCAACCTGCACCGAGCCCTCCGGTTGATCATCGCGCCTCGACTTCGAACGTAAACCCTCCAGGGTTGATTCCATTCATGAACCCGAGGCAGGCTCTCCCAGCTTCGTGCTTGGCGAGCGTGGCATCGGCGGTCTCAGCAGGGCGAGGAAGTAGGAGCCGGGTGCCGCATCGGCGGCACCGTGAATTCGAAGACGTCCTGGGCGTCCGCGGAACAAGCAGCGATGCGGCCCGCCGTTCCTGCCCCACGCCTGCTTCACACACTCGACTTCGCCCGCCCACGTGTTGTGAACTTCCCCCCAAATCCTATAATAGGTAAGAGGTAGCCCCACTCAGATTGTGGAGGAAGGTGTTTTCGCTGCACCAGGACAATTCCGAGAGCGAACGTTGGTTCTCTTTTGTGGATGAGGACAGATATACGTATGACCAAGCGACCATCACTGGAGCCATCGTCAAGGCCAGGATTTCTGGCTTCAACCCATCGTACAGCCTATTTCAGGAGTCGCAGGAGAATGAGCCTGACGTTCTCGTGACTGATGACATGACGTTCAAC
>JAJYNV010000161.1 GCA_021786135.1 Bacillota bacterium | reverse complement strand
CGCCGCAGTTCGGACATTGCGTCCGAGGTGGGCAGGGCATTGCGGTATGGGCGATCATTGGTCATCGCGTCGAAGGCGTCGGCCACCGCGAAGATGCGGGCCAGGAGGGGGATCTCGGCCCCCTTCAAGCCGAGCGGATAACCCCCGCCGTCGTAGCGCTCGTGGTGATAGCGGACGACGTCGAGCGATCGGGACAGGAAAAAGAGGCGCTGCAGAAGGTTGAAGCCCTGTTCAGGGTGTCGCTGCATCAGACGCCACTCGTCGGGCGAGAGAGGACCGGGCTTGCGCAGGACTGCGTCCGGCACCCCGATCTTGCCAAGGTCATGCACGTACGCGCCCCATTGCAGGTGCACGAGATCGTCCTGAGCGAGACCAAGCTCCTCGCCGAGCGATACGGCCAGCGTGACCACGCGCTGCGTGTGGCCCATGGTCTCCTGGTCGCGCAGTTCGAGTGCGTCGCCGAGCACGGCGAGCGTAGCGCCATACGTCTCGCTGAGCTGCCGGGTCTGCTCCGCGGCCCGTTCGTGCAGCGTGGCAAGGTCCAGGAGCTGGCGCCGCGTGGCGGTCAGGAGGTCTGCGCGGTCGAGCGCCAGGGCCGCCTGATCTGCGAGTCCCGCGAGGAACCGGCGATCGTCGGCGCCGAAGCGCGTCGCTTCATGCGAGTGTACCGCCAGCACCCCGATGAGCTTGTCGCCCACCTGCATCACGGCCCCGAGGACCGCGGACATGCCCATGCGCACGGCCGAGGGGGAGAGACGGACTCCGGATGTCTCGCCGCCGGTCGCAATATGTGCCGTGCGGCTGCGGGCTACGAGGGAGATGAGCTCACGCGGCTCATCGAGCGAAATGCGTTCGCGCTCGAGTACGGCATCCGTCCAGCCGACGCCGGAGCTCAGGGAGAGCGTCCTTGTGGCATCGTCGTAGAGGTAGAGGCCGACGAGAGGAGACCCGAAGCTCTCCGCTACGATCGATGTCGTCTGTGTCATGATCTCGCGCGTGTCGAGGGAACCGAGCAGGCGTGACGTGAAGCTCAGCATGGCACGCTGTTCCTGCTGTTGCACACTGCCTTGGCCAGAGGCCGCCGCCAGGGTGCGCTCGATGGCCATCCCGAGGATGTGACCCGCAGCAGCCAGGAGCGTCGACTCCTCGTCGCTCAGGCCCTGCTCCGTGGGGCGCACCAAGTGCAGCATGCCAACGACGCGGTCGCTGGCCCGCAGCGCCAAACTGGCATGGAAGCGCAGCCCCGCCGTGTCACCGCTGGCCAGTTCGAGCCGGTCACAGGCGAAGATGCGCGGGGTGGACCGCAGATCGCCTCGCTGCAGCGCCGCCTGGCAGCGGCACGGGGCCCACCGCAAAGCGGACTCGCCGTTTGCGGCCAATGACGGCGGCAGGCCGACATGCGCGGCGAGCTGCTGTTCCTTGTCCTTGCTGCCGATGGTTATCCACGCGGAGGGTGCCGAAAGCTGCTCCCGAAGGATGTGCAGCGCTCCGTCAAGCAGAGCGGGTAGATCGAGTGAACGATTCAGATGCTCGGACAGAACCGCCAAGGTGGTGAGGGACGCACCGTTGGCGTTCGACCCCGGGCCCGGCGTCTCGGGTATTGCGGCTCACCTCATTGTAGTGAGTGCACGGCTCGCCGCGAATGGCCGCGGCAATCGGCACGCGGTCGGAAATCCGTCGACGCTCTTCGACGGCATGCGTTGCCACTCCTTCTGTCCGAGGCTCAGGCTGGTATAACCGGGAGACGTCGTACCATAGCCTGAGCCTGGAGGGAAGACGGTGCACACGATCGATCTCTACGTGGACCTCGCGATGCGGCGCGTGCAGCGGCGGCTGGGCTGGTACCTCGCGGCGATGGCCTGGTCCGTGCTCGCTGTGGCGTTCGGCGCGTATGCCGCCGGCCAGCTGAGCGCCCTGCAGCGCTCGGATCTCCTGGCCTATCTGGGCGGCTTTCTGGGCAGTCTGCAGCACGGTCTGCCGCAGGGACCCGAGTTGATGCGAGCGGCGCTCTACGCTGATGGACGCCTCCTTCTGCTCAGCTGGGTGCTCGCACTCTTGATCGTCGGTGCGGTGACCAGCTGGCTCTGGCTGGCCGTGAAGGGCTTTGCCATCGGCTTCGCGAGCGCGTTCCTGCTTGGGGAGCTGGGTGGGCGCGGCCTGCTGCTCGTCCTGCTCGGTGTGCTTCCGTCGGCTGCTTTGGTGTTGCCGAGCATCTGGCTCTTGAGTGAAGCGGCCGCCCTCTATGCCTCGGATTTCTACCGCGCCCGCTTCAAGGCGCCTGAGATGCTGTCCGCCCTGGTCCGGTTTGCCGGCTCTGGTGCCATCGCCGCAACCGGGATTGTCCTGGCGGCCACAGCGGAAGCCTACCTTAGTCCCCTTGCCCTTCATCTCTTGTGGCCGTATGTTGGGGGATGAACGGATTCTAGGAAGGAAGTGCACCTTCGTTGATTATCGGTCTGCTTAAGGAAATCAAGGCGGACGAGAACCGGGTCGGTCTGACTCCGGGCGGCGCGCGCGCTCTGACAGGCATGGGGCACAAGGTTCTTGTGGAGGCGGGCGCAGGCGTGGGCTCGGGCTTCCCCGACAGCGAATACGCAGCTTTTGGCGCCGTCATCGAGGCGGACAAGCGGCGCATTGCCGCCGAGGCCGATCTCATTGTCAAGGTCAAGGAGCCGCTTCCCGAAGAGTACGACCTGTTCCGTCCCGGGCAGATCCTTTATACCTACCTGCACCTGGCTCCCGCCAAGGAATTGACCGAGGCACTCCTGCGCCAGGGCGTCATCGGCATTGCCTACGAGACCGTGCAGATTGCGGACGGCTCGCTGCCGCTGCTCGTTCCGATGAGTGAGGTCGCGGGCCGCATGGCTACGCAGATCGGCGCCCACTGTCTCGAAAAGGCCCATGGCGGCCGCGGCGTCCTGCTCGGCGGCGTGCCAGGGGTCCTGCCGGCAAACGTCGTCGTGGTCGGCGGTGGCACCGTAGGCCAGAACGCTGCCCAGATCGCGGTCGGAATGGGCGCCCGCGTCACCATCCTCGACGTCTCGGCGTCTCGTCTGCGTTACCTCGATGACATCTACCAGGGACGGCTCGAGACGCTGATGTCGAACGAGCACAACCTTGCGGAGCAGGTGGCCGACGCGGACCTCCTGATCGGCGCCGTCCTCATCCCGGGTGCCCGCGCGCCGAAGCTCGTATCGGAGAGCATGGTCAAGACGATGAAGCCGGGCTCCGTCATCGTCGACGTCGCGATCGACCAGGGCGGCTCGATCGAGACCATCGACCGTATCACGACACACTCGAACCCGACCTACGACAAGCACGGCGTTATCCACTACGCCGTCGCCAACATGCCGGGCGCAGTGCCCCGCACCTCCACCTTCGCCCTGACCAACGTCACCCTGCCGTACCTGCTCCGCATCGCACGGCACGGCCTTGATGCGGCCCTGCGTGAGGACCCGGCCCTGCAGCGCGGCGTGAACACCTACGAGGGCAAGTTGACCTACGAGGCCGTAGCCGCTTCGACCGGCCTGCCGTACACCAACCTGCACGACATCGTCGGCTTCTGAATCGCCTGGCCCCCGCATAGGCATTTGTGCGGGGGCCTTGCTATACCCAGACGGACCGCACCACACCTGCGCGCGATCTTGCGTCCTGGCTTCCCTCTAGGCACTGTATAGGTGGCCCAGTGGCGGCACATGCTAGGCGTGCTAGGGTACCGGCGGACGGGGAGGCAGTTGCTGTGCAGGACTTCGTATCCGACTTCATCGCCTACCTGAGTGTCGAGCGGGGACTGGCGCGCAATACGCTCGAGTCGTACGGCCGCGACCTGCGCCAATACCAGGAGTATCTCGAAGCGCGGAAGACGCCGCAGCTGCAGGCCGTCTCCCGCGAGACCATCGTCGGCTACCTCCTCTACCTGCAGGACCAGGGCAAGGCAACCGCGACCATCGCACGGCGCCTGGCGGCCCTTAAGGCGTTCTACCAGTACCTCGTGCGCGAACGCCTGCTGCAGGACGACCCAACGCGCAACCTGGAGTCGCCCAAGCTCGAGCGCCGACTGCCGCGCGTGCTGACGGTCTCCGAGGTGGAGGAGATGCTGCGCCAGCCCGATCCTGCGCAGCCTTCCGGCCTGCGCGACCGCGCGATGCTTGAACTGCTCTATGCGACGGGCATCCGCGTCTCCGAACTTGTCTCGCTCAACCTTGGCGACGTCAATCTCGAACAGGGCTATCTGCGTTGCCTCGGCAAGGGATCGAAGGAGCGTCTCGTGCCGATCGGCTCGTTTGCGCTCACGAGTCTCCAGACTTATCTCTCCCAGGCTCGGCCGAGGCTCCTGCGGGATCCGCGCGAGCAGTGCCTGTTCGTCAACCATCACGGCCATCGCCTGACGCGCCAGGGATTCTGGAAGATCGTCAAACGCTATGCCCAGGACGCCCAGATCGAGCGTTCGATCACGCCGCATACGCTGCGTCATTCTTTCGCCACACATCTGCTGGAGAATGGGGCCGACCTGCGCTCGGTTCAGGAGCTTCTCGGGCACGCGGATATTTCTACGACACAGATCTACACGCACCTCACGCAGGCGAGGCTCAAGGAGGTCTACGCGCGAGCCCATCCCCGCGCCTGACCTGTTTGCCTGCCTCCCGGCCGGACATGCTACGGCCGAGGAGGAATGGCACGTGCGCAAGTTGGTCCTGATCCTTGGCGCCGCCCTGGCCCTCGGGCTGCCTGCCCCGGCCTGGGCGGCGCCGTCTCCCCCGACGACCGCTTCGCCGGCGGCCGTCCTGGTCGAGGCATCCACCGGCCAGGTGCTCTATGCGAAGAGCGCGGACGCGGTCAGGTCGCCGGCCTCGATGACGAAGCTGATGACGCTGCATCTTGCCCTCCGTGCGGTGCGTGAGCACAAGGTGCGCCTTGGCGATCCGGTAGCTGTCTCCCAGCGCGCATGGAAGACGGGAGGATCGCAGATCTGGCTTGAGCCCGGCGAGACGGTTCCGTTCGGACAACTCCTGCGCGCCGTGGCGATCGGTTCCGCGAACGACGCCTGTGTGGCCATCGCGGAACACCTCGCTGGATCTGAAGGGGCATTCGTCGCGCAGATGAACCGCGAGGCGAAGCGCCTGGGCATGATGCATACGCACTACGTGAACAGCCATGGACTCGACGCAGAAGATCACGTCACCTCGCCCCTCGATATGGCGAAGTTGGCGCGAGTGGCGGTGCAAGACGAGGGGCTGCTCGCGCTCACGTCACAGCGGGAGGACCGCACGATACGCGACGGCAAGGGAGGACACCTCTGGCTCGTCAACACGAACCGCCTCTTGGGACGCGTGCCCGGCGTGGACGGGCTCAAGACGGGCTACACAGGCAAGGCCGGTTTCTGCCTGACGGCTACGGCGCAGCGCGAAGGGTTGCGCCTGATCGCAGTGGTGATGGGCGGCAGTTCGTCCAAGACCCGCTTCGCGGATGTACAGGAGCTCCTGTCCTACGGCTTCTCGAACTACCGCGCCGTGCTGCTGGCGCATCGCGGGCAGACGGTCGGGCGCGTGTCGGTGCTGCACGGCACCCAAGGCAGCGTGGTCGCCACCGTGCAGCGCGACGTGTCCGCGGTGCAGGAGAGGCAGGACCGGCCGACGATCCGGCTCAGGCCGATGCTGAATGGCTCCGTGTCCGCGCCGGTGAGGCGGGGACAGGTGCTCGGGCATGCCGAGATTCTCGAGGCAGGCGTGAAGGTCGGGGACGTCCCGCTCATAGCCCGAGACGGCATTGGACGCCAGACGTTCACGCTGCTCCTCAGGCAGATGCTCGAGGGTGTCCTGCACATCTGACGTCTGGGGACGAACGATGGCCGCGCTCCGTCAGCCTTCGACGGGGCGCGGCCTCCCTGTCGTCCGCTGTCAGGAGGAATGCCTGCCAGGCGAGGCGAAGCCGCCCACCATGCTGGAAGGGGCAGGGAAGCCTGTGCACATTGCGATCAAGAGACAGGGGCGCAGTGCCAATGTTCGGCTATCGGGCGAGTTTGATCTCAAGGCGGCACCCCAGGTGCGCGAACAGCTGGACGGGCTGATCGATGCGGGCTTGCAGCGCATAGTGATCGACCTGCGGCAGGTGCGGTTTCTGGACTCGTCCGGCCTGGGCGTCCTGCTCGGACGCTACCGGCGCCTGAGCGAACGCGGCGGGTCGATCTATCTTGTCACCGAACCCGAGGGCAGCGTCCGCACCGTCCTGGAGATGAGCGGCGTGCGGCAGGTCATGCCGCTGCTCGCCTCGGAGAGCGAGGTGCCCCGCGCATGACGCAGTATTTCGAGCTCGCGTGTCCCAGCCGGCCCGAGAATGTTGGCCTCTGCCGCATCTCGGTTGCCACCTTTGCCGCGAACCTCGGCTTCACGCTGCCGGAGATCGAGGAGATCAAGGTGGCGGTGTCGGAAGCCGTCTCGAACGTGGTGGTCCATGCCTATCCAGGCGGTGAGGGCCTGATCGGCCTGCGCTGCGAGGAGACCGATGATGGTCTCGTGATCGCGGTGCGCGATGACGGCGTCGGGATCGAGGATGTGGCGCAGGCGCGGCAGGCGTCGTTCAGCACCGACCCGGAGCGCATGGGTCTGGGCTTCGTCTTCATGGAGTCGTTCTCGGACGAGTTCCAGGTGGAGTCCGAGCCGGGCAAGGGAACGCGGATCGTGATGCGCAAGCGCCGGGAGGCCCCTGCGGAGGGCGCTTGAGATGGCGTCGACTGCCGACCGTCGCCACGAGGAACAACTCGACCTCCTGCGCCGTGCGCGCGAGGGTGAGACACAGGCGCGCGAACAGCTGATTTCGGAGAACGCACGGCTTGTCTGGTCGATCGCGACACGGTTCACGGGCCGCGGCGTAGAGCTCGAGGACCTCTTTCAGATCGGCTCGATCGGTCTTTGGCGGGCCTGCGAACGCTTCGATCCGTCCTACGGCGTACGGTTTTCCACCTACGCCGTGCCATTGATCATCGGCGAGATCCGCCGCTACCTGAGAGATTACGGGCAGATCAAGGTGAGCCGCAGGCTGCGGGAGCGGGCGGCGATGGCCCGCCATGCGACCGAGGAACTCAGGTCGTCGCTCGGACGCGAACCGACACCACAGGAAGTCGCGGCGGCCTGCGATCTGGGCGTGGACGACGTCGTGCAGGCCATGGAGGCTACACAGATGGTCCACTCGCTCGACGAGGTCATAGGCCACGGCGAGCGCGAAGATCTTCTGCGCATCGATCGCCTGGAGGATACGGTCGTAGTCGCCGACGGCGCGATCGACCGCGTCGACCTGCGCGAGGCGATGCGCAGGTTGCCGGAAGAGGAGCGCGAGGTTCTCTTTCTCCGCTTCTTCCGCGACATGACGCAGCAGGAGGTGGCCGACCGCCTCTCAACCCACCAGGTGCGCATTTCGCGCATCGAACGGCGCGCCTTGCAGCGCGTGCGCGAGATGCTCGGGCGTTGAACGGTACATGACCCGGGCGAGGGCTTCGCATCCTAGCCTCTGAGCGAGGAGGGATGAGAGGTCATGCCGGTAGTCAAGGTATTGGAGCTGGTAGGCGAGTCCCGGGAGGACTGGCAGGATGCGGTGCAGTCCGCGGTGCGCGAAGCTTCACGCACGGTCAAGAACATCTCCGGAGTCGAGGTCGCCAACTGGACCGCCCAGGTGCAGTCTGGCCAGATCGTGGAGTACAAGGCGAACGTGAAGGTAGCATTCACCGAATAGTGCCGCTGCGGGCAGCCCCAAGGGCTGCCCGCAGGCTGCTTAGGGGAGGTGCAGCCGCTCGGCGCGGCAGGCGATGGAGCCGAAGGAATACAGGCAGCGCGTGAAGCGGCTGGAGAAGCCGAGGCCCATAGTGCGCAACGCGTTCTGGGCGTTCGTGGTCGGTGGTACCATCTGCCTCATTGGCCAGCTGGTGCAGTCCGGCCTCATGGCGATCGGTTACAACCAGGAGACCGTAAAGGCGCCAACCTCGATCATCATGGTGTTTCTCGGCGCGGTCGGCACCGCTTTCGGTTTCTACGACCGCATTGCCAAGCTTGGCGGCATGGGCGCGAACCTTCCCATCACGGGCTTCTCCAACGCTGTGGTGGCGCCGGCGATGGAGTTCAAGCAGGAGGGGCCGATCATGGGCACGGGAGCCCGCATCTTCCAGGTTGCCGGTCCTGTGATCGCCTACGGCCTCCTGGCTGCATTTGCGGTGGGTATCGTGCGGTACGCCATCATGGGGTTCAAGCCGTGAGCGTCGAGACCTCGCGCGAGATCCGAAAGCGCGGTCACCTGCGGCTTGACGCCACCCTCGCCGAGGCCGCCACGGTCGTCGGCCCGTTCGAGGCGCAGGGGCCTCTCGGGCATCTCTTCGACCGTGTGGTGCAGGACGAGCTTTGCGGCGAGCAGAGCTACGAGCGCGCCGAGCGCTGTCTCATGCGGGGCGCGGTGGATCTCGTACTCGATCGTACGGGCGTGAGCGCGTCGGACGTGGACATCCTCTTCGGCGGTGACCTCCTGGACCAGATCACGACCACGAACTTTGCCGGACGCGATCTCGGCGTACCCCTCGTGGGCGTCTACAGCGCCTGCGCGACCACGAGCGAGGCGCTACTCCTCGCCGGCCTTGCGGTGACGTCAGGCGCGGCCGACACCGTCCTCGCGGCCACTGCGAGCCACCATCTGTCGGCCGAGCGCCAGTACCGCTATCCGCTGGAACTCGGCGTCCAGCGCGTGCCGACTGCGCAGTGGACCGCTACCGGCGGCGCCGCTTTCCTGCTGAACCGTGCGGAACGCGGGGCGGCCCGCCTCGTGGCCGCGACGGTCGGGTCGGTGCAGGACTACGGGCTCAAGGATCCCAGCAACATGGGCGCTGCCATGGCTCCGGCCGCGGCAGACACGATCCTCCGCCATCTCAGGGCCAGGGGACAGACCAGCCGGGACTACGACCTCATTCTGACGGGCGATCTGGCCCGATCTGGACTGCCGCTGCTCGAGGAGCTCCTCGCCGAGGAGCGCGAGCATCCGGACCATCGCTTGCAGGACGCCGGGATCCTGCTCTATGCCAAGGCGCAGGACGTGCATGCCGGCGGGTCGGGAGCGGTCTGCTCCGCTCTGGTGCTGGCGAGCCTCGTCCTGCCGCGGCTACGGAGCGGTGCGATGCGGCGAGTTCTCCTGGTCGCTACCGGCAGCCTGCACAGCCCGCGCAGCTACCAGCAGGGCGAGACGATTCCGGCTGTGGCGCACGCCGTGGAGATGGAGGCGATCACATGAGCTATCTGCTGGCGTTCCTGATCGGCGGTGCGCTCTGCCTCGTCGCACAGATCGTGATGGATCTCACGCGTGCGACGCCCGCGGTGATTCTGGCGGGCTCAGTCATGCTCGGGGCCATTGCGGCGGGGTTCGGCATCTACGAACCCTTCGCCAGGATTGCCGGTGCCGGCGCCACGGTGCCGCTGCCGGGCTTCGGATTCAGTCTGGTCAGCGGTCTCATCAAGGAACTGCCCAAGGAAGGCTGGGTCGCCCTCTTCTCTGGAGCCTTCAAGGCGACGGGGGCCGGCATCAAGGCCGCCCTCATCTTCGGGCTTCTCGCTTCCTTCGTGACGCGCGCCAGAGCTTGATGCGAGATCTATGGCCGATGCACTCCCTGCGCTATACTTTGAGCCGATACGCAGAGGGGTGGCGGAGCCGTGCAGTTCCGCGTCGTCCAGGAGGCCTACCAAGGACCGCTGGATCTCCTGCTGAGGCTTTCCCTCGAGCGCGACCTGCCTTTGCCGGATATCTCGCTTGCGGCGATCGCCCGTGAGTATAGCCAGAGCATCAAGGCGTCGCCGGAGCTGCAGCTTGGCGATGTCGGCGATTTTGCGCTCTTGTCCGCGCGTCTCCTGAGGCTCAAGGCGGGCTGGCGGCGCCATGTCGCGGAGGAGCTCGAAGAGGCGGACGAACTCGCGGCGAGCAGCGAGCCGACGCTCGAGTTCACTGCGGCGGTCGCGTTCCTGCGCGGGCGCATGCGCGAGCCGCTCTTCGCGCGCGACGTGCCGCACCCGCTGGCCAGTTGCGACATCGCGGAACTGACCGAGGCGTGGAACCGCCTGCTGAGGCGAGCGGCGAGGCTTGGCCGCCGGACTCGCATCCGACCGAAGGGACAGATACCCTTTCGACGCGTGCTGGGTGTGCTGCGGCGTGAGCTGCGACGGGAGGGGCGCATGCGCATCGCGGCACCGACCCGCCCGCGGCGCGAAGCGGTGCTCGAGCTCTTGGGCGCGCTCGAACTGACGCGGCTCGGCGAGGCCGGCCTGGAACAGGCCATGCTGACGGATCCGCTCTATCTGATCGCGCGAGAGGAGGCGGACGATGGCGAACTGGCAGGAGATTGAGGCGCTGCTCTTCGCCAGCGGCAAGGGTCACGCGGAGGACGATCTGGCGCGTCTCCTCGGCACGACTGCGCTCGAGGTGCGGGTGCTGCTCGAGGAGCTTGAACGCCAGCTCACGGGTCATGGCATCCAGCTCAGCTGGCAGGAGGGCAAGGTGGCCCTGCTGACGGCACCGGACCACGGGGAGCTGCTGCAGCGAGCCCTGCCGAGCGCCCCGGGCACGCTGTCGCCGGCAGCTCTCGAGGCCTTGACCCTGATCGCGTATCGGCAGCCGATCACCCGCGCGGAGATCGATGCGATGCGAGGGGTGCGTTCGGAGCGCACGTTGCAGACCTTGCAGGAGCTGGGGCTCGTGGAGGTGGTCGGCCGGTCGGCGGGGGCGGTGCGCGCGCCGCTCTACGGCACGACCGTCGAGTTCTTGCGGCGCTTCAACCTGACCTCGCTGGACGATCTGCCGGAGCTGCCGCAAGAGGAAGACGCCGCCGAGGCAACCTAGGTCCGGAGCTGATGCTGTGCTCTTCCTCTGGGGACTTTTCGGCGTTCTGCTCGGGTCTGTCTTCAGTCTGCTCATTCAGATCGGA